>JAZQLT010000115.1:0-3874 GCA_045542815.1 Candidatus Scatosoma sp.
CGCTTGGCCTCCGACTTCATGCCTTCGCGGGGCTAGTTTTATACAGCTTTCTTTAATCGATATATTCGTCCGTTTCGGAAATCTCGTCCGTTTCCGTTGCTTCCCCGTGCTTTTGCGCGGGAACTTTCATGGCGATAAGGAACAGCACCAAACCGATCGCGAACAGTATGGGCAGGGGCAAAAGGCTGATATTGATCCAAGTGGATTCAGCCAGGGGGAAGAAGAGCCCCAAAAGGCTGGTCAAGCCAAGTCCGAGAATAGCTGCGCTCTTGCCGAAAATGTCGTAGATGCCGAAAAATTCGCCCGTTTTATCCGCGGGGATAAGCTTAGTGAAATAGGAACGGGACATCGCCTGCACACCGCCTTGGAACATACCGACGGAGACGACGAGAATCCAGCACTGCCATTCCTGCGTAAGGAATACGGCGAACACACCGATTGCGGTATATGCCGAAATCGCCACGAGCAGCAGCTTCTCGCAAGGGATTTTAGATGCGAGCTTCCCGAAGATAAGCGCGCAAGGGAAGGCTACGAATTGCGTGGCAAAGAGCATGATGACAAGCTTTACCTGATCGAAGCCCAAATCCGTACCGAGCGCGGTCGCCATTTTTATAATCGTATGTACGCCGTCGATATAGAAGAAGAAGGCGATCAAGAAAAGCAGGGCTTTTTTATTCTTCTTAAACTCCTTAAAGATCGAGCCGAGACGGCTGAACGTTTCCTTTACGGGGTGTTGGGGACGGGGCATAAAGTTCTTCTGCTCGTAATTTTTCAACAGGGGAATGGTAAAGCACAGCCACCAAGCCGCCGTGATCAAGCACCCGATAGAAAAGGCGTACCCTTCAAACCATTCCAGCCCGGGTACCATCGTACCGAGCACGTATGCGATCAAGCAAAACGCAAAGGGAATACAGCTACAAATATACCCCCAAGCAAAGCCGTTTGCGGACACCTTGTGCATATTCTCGTCCGTGGTGATATCGTTGAGCATGGAGTCGTAAAACACGTTTGCCGACGCGAAGCCCACTTCCGTGATGACGTAGGTAATTAAAAACAAAATACCGGCGATTGCGAACTTGGAAATAAAGGAGAACAGGGAAAGCAAGCCGCAACTCGTAATCCCGATCAAGGCGAAGGTCATAAAGACGCTCTTTTTCTTACTGAAATCGGCGTACGTGCCAAGGATCGGACAAAGGAAAACCGCGATAACGGTTACGATCACGTTGGTGAAGCCCCAAGCGGACGACAGGTTGTCGGACGGGGACAGGTACTTGAAATAGAGGGATAACAGCGCCGTTGCCAGCATGACGTATGCGGAGTTTGCCACGTCGTAGAGTATCCAACTCTTTTCCTTCTTGGTAAAACGTTCTTTTTTCGAAGATACTTCTTGCATTTAGATGGTCTCCTTTGTAATGATACCGCTAAAATCATAGCGGAAGAGTTCTTGATCCGTTTTTCCGTTTTCTACCCACGCGCCGATATTTTTAAAATACGCCTGTACGAGCGCGGCTGCCTGCGGGATCGCGGAAAGATATTTTTCTTCCAAAACGGGGCAGAGCGGCGCAAACAGGGGATCGTCCTTTTTGTGAAGGAACATATCGCCGAACTTTCTCTCCATACCCGCGATTTTTAAAATAAAATGGGCAAACGCATGGAAAAGCTCGCCCTTGCGCGAGAAAAGCTTATTGATTTTGCGCATGGTTTTAATCGAGCGCGCGACGCTTTCTTCTGTAACGCCGAGCGAGTGGGCTACCGCTTCCCTTGTACCGTTTTTATCGAGAATAGGCGTTGCGGTATTGTATCCGCGAATGGGTTTTCCGTCTTTCCGCAGCCAAAATTTATCCAGCTCCGATTCAATTTTGCCGTGCGTGATGTTTTCGGAAGAATTTTCATCGATGAACGGGTGGCAAATCGTATCCAAGGTGAAATGACACAAAAAACCGCACAAATACGCGGCAAACGCGCCGTTTTCTTCCAAGAGCTTTTGCGTGGAAGCGTTTTCGCGCAAGCGGAGCTTTTTGCCCTGCTCTAAGAAAAACCGCTCGCCCGAATAGGTGTGCAAGGTCGTGCCGAAGGCGCGGATTTCGTTTTTCTTCATCGGCTTATGGTAGAACAGGATATCCGGGCCCTGCGTGCCGAGCGCAAACGCTTCGGGGTATTTTTCCAAAAACGCTTGATAAGCAGGGGGCAGGGATTGCGTTACTTCCTTTCCAAACCGTAAATGTGTATAAAGTGCGGGCATAAAACCTTCCTTTTGCGCTTTGGCGCGGCGATATACTTTTCAAGCGCGATATACTGCGTGCGATATGCCCTACGGGCGCGATATGTTGCTAACGCAACGTTTTGGGGATATTAGAATACCCATCCGTTTCACGACGAGACTAACTATAAAAACGAAAGCAAAGACACTAAGACTTGCCTGCGGGTGCCACCCGCGCCTTGCATATCGCATTCGTGAAACGAATATATCGCAACCAAGTTATATCGCGTCGAAGATATATCGCGTTTACGAAGCAAACATAAACGCTTTTCCTTATTATAACATACTTTTTTAAAAAAAGATAGCGTTGCGTCGCCAAAGATAGGGATTTTTTTTGCGCATGAAAGGATAAAAAACGGTAAATACTATACAAAACGGTAGGGGCAGGTATGCGTTGAAAAATAAAAGGGCGTACCATGTACGCGTTGAAAATAAGTGAGGGTAAATGTTAAACAGGCGGGAAAACGAAGTCATGAACGCGGTATATGCTCTTTGCCATGAAAAGGGGATATGCCTGATTTCCCCTGCCGAGCTTTTGGCATTGCTTTCGCCACGTAAAAAGTACACGGAAGAGCAGCTTGAAAAAATTTTGGGCGAGCTTGCGCTGGATAACTATTTCGAGCTTCTTTCTTCCGAGCGCAAGGGAGAGAAAATGTACGTCATTTCCCTGCGGGCAAACGGGTATGCGTTCAAGCGTTGCTACGTGCAGATGCGAAGAGACGTCGCCTTGAAATTCGCTTGGGCGATTGCGTCTGCGGTCGTGGCGTTTTTGGTCGGTTTGCTCCTGAAACGGATATTTTAAAAATATCCGTTTATTTTCTTTACTTTTCGACAAAAATATGCTATACTATAAACAAACATTTGTTTACAATACAGGGGAATGGGAATGGAATTTAAGTTACACGCGCCGTTTGCGCCGACGGGGGATCAACCGCAGGCGATAGAAAAGCTCACGGAAGGGGTTTTGGACGGCATGAGAACGCAGGTGCTGGTCGGGGTTACGGGCAGCGGCAAAACGTTCACTATGGCGAACGTAATCAAGAACGTGGGTAGGCCTACGCTCGTGATTGCGCATAACAAAACGCTCGCCGCGCAGCTTTGTAACGAGTTTCGGGAGTTTTTCCCCGAAAACCGCGTGGAGTATTTCGTTTCCTATTACGACTACTACCAACCCGAAAGCTATATTCCGTCCACGGACACCTATATCGAAAAAGATTTGAGCATGAACGACGAGATCGACAAGCTTCGCAACAGCGCTACGGGTGCTTTGATGGAGCGGGAAGACGTAATCGTGGTGGCGTCCGTGTCCTGTATTTACGGCTTGGGTGCGCCCGAAGAATACTTCCGCTTGTCCGTTTCCCTGCGTCCGGGTATGGAATGGGAGCGCAACGCGCTCATGCGCAAGCTGATCGAGCTGCAATATTCCCGCAACGACACCGATTTCAAGCGTTCGACCTTCCGCGTGCGCGGAGACGCGTTGGAGATTTTCCCCGCGTCCAGCTCGGAAGTGGCGATCCGTGTAGAATTTTACGGGGACGAGATTGAAAAGATTTACGAAGTGGAAGCCTTGACAGGGAACCGTTTAAACGAGCTTTCGCACGTAGCAATCTTCCC
>JAZQLT010000116.1:0-2369 GCA_045542815.1 Candidatus Scatosoma sp.
AGGCTCGCCACGAACTGCGCGTATTCGCTGTCCGTAGGCGTAGGCAGATCGCCCGTTTCCGTACCCGCGCCGATACCGCCGTTAATGCCGAGTCTTACGGCTTTTCTCACGTCCTTGCCCACCACGTTCGCGCTGGTGCGCTGGATCTTTGCAAGTAAGGGATTTGCTTTCATGTTTAACGCGTCCGTTACCGCGTCCAGATAAAAAGATTTCAAAGCGTTGTCTGCCGTTTGAAGTGTTACCATAATTTCATTCTCCTTTTTAAATCGATTTTATTGCTTTGCCCATTTAATATTCCCCCGCGGGCTTTTTAAAAAAGCGTAACGCCATCGTCCCCGCGTCGGAAATCGTTTTTGCCTTTTGCGGCGGCGTGGCGAGCACACCCACACCCCCCGTCATAAGCGGCGCACCCGCTCTTCCAATGGAAGAGAGATACTCGCCGATAATTCTAAGCCGCACCTTTTCATCGCGGCATACCTTGGCGTAAAGAAGCTCGGACGGCTCGGCAGCGTCTCCGCTCTCCGCGACGGACGGCAACGCATTCTCCCCCTTCAAAGCGCCTTCCACAGCACCCGAAAAAGCCTGTCTTTCCGCTTGCGGCTTTTTCGTTGTGCTCTCCGTCTTCACCTCTTCGCCGGCATCTGCCTTGCCCTTGTCAAAAGCATTCATCGCATACACGGTACCCCCGTTTTGTTCGATTTGCTCTTTTTCAAGGTCAAGCGCCGAGGGTTGTCCTGTCAGGTTTTCGGGATCTGCGTTTTCCGCCGTCTCCGCACTCGGCTTTGCCCCTTGACTTGCCGTCTGTGCCACAAATTCGTCGAAACGCTTGCTTTCCACTCTGCGCGTCTCAGCATTCTTACGGAGCTTTTCCGCCCCCGAACGTCCCGCGCCCGCTTCTTCGCCCGCAAATTTCTCCGCTTCCCTTTCCAGTGCCTTGAGCCGCTGACTTCTTCTCGTGAATTCCGCCTGCAAAGCCCCGTACGCCCTCGCAAGGGCGTTTACGTCCTTAAACTTTCCCAAAACCGTCGAGGCAGTATCAGCGTCCTTTTGATCCCCGCCGTTTGCGCTAACCGCGCCCGTTTCCCCCGTTAAGGTCGTCTCTTCGTAAACGTTCTCCTCTTTTTCCATATCATTCCTCCCTTATTTTTTCTTGGGCAACGCTCTCTCCTTGCACATTGCCGTTCGTTTTCATTTTTTTGTGCGCTGCCATGTGCGCAACAAATCTCTTTTTAAGCTCTTCCTTCCCCCGCATTCTCTTAAATTCGGCAGAGAGCAAAAATCTTGTATGCTCGGTAATATGCAGCGCGTGATCGTCATATTCGTCGGGCACGATCTCCTTTTCCCGCATGTCGAGATTTTCTTCCCCCGCTTTTGCGATATGGAGCGCGGAAATATCCCTTGCATTCTCATAGCTGCCAAATCCAAACGCGTCCAAAATACGGTGTTTGTTCTCGGCCGTCAGCTTGCCGTCATCGTCCGTAAGCACTCCCGCCTCGTAGAGCTTTAACAGCGTAGCCTTCTTCTCTTCGGGCGTAGTCGCTTCCTTGGATTCAAACTGCAAATCGCTCACGTCCAGATTGGAAGCGTTGAAGTAATACACCTGCGTTTTCTTGTTCTCGCCCGTGAGCGTCATAAGTCTCGCCGTACCTGCAAACTGTCGGTATAAACGCAAAATCTGTCGTCCGATCTCCCTTCTCGCTTCTTCGATACTTCTCACCGTTGCCGTTAATCGGGATTCGTCTTGCGCGAGCAAAAGCTGTAACCCCGTCGCGCTCGTAACCCTTGCCAGTGTAGAGTTTTCCGCCAATTCCTTCACTCCGGAAATACGGAAAAACTCCTTCTCCAAGCGTTCTTCTTCATCCTTGAACTCGCTTGGCATACTCCCGCAATCGAGAATTTCAGGCGCCTTCCCGCCCTGACGGTAAATGAGCACCTTCCCGGGCAGCAGCCCCTCTTCCGCAAGCTCATCCGTATCAATCGACCCGTCTTCCACCGTTAAAACACCCATGGACAATCTGTTCAAAAACTCATGCTTTCGGTTACGCACGGCGTTGTACGCTCTTTGTACGGGAATTAAGCGATCGATGATACTGGAAGCGAAGAATGCACCGGGCAAGCGAATGGAATCCTGTTTGACGAAAGGGAATCCGCGCTCGTTACGCTCGCCGTTGATAAAGGGCAGCTCGCCCGCATACAAAAGTTTCCCATCCGCCACGATCTCCAACCTGCCCTGCGGCGCACCCGCGCAAGGGCGAGTGTATCGCTCAATCAAGATAGCCGCGTCCTTTATGCTCGCAAAGCTCGTTCCCGTCGCCTGCATGGGAAGCTTTCCCGCAGACGGTTCGCAAGTCGGATCGTAGCCATGTCGT
>JAZQLT010000117.1:0-3077 GCA_045542815.1 Candidatus Scatosoma sp.
CCCCCATTTGCTTTTCGCATATGGAAAAAGTAGGCGTTACTTAACAAAATGAGCATACCGTGTACGCGTTGAAACAAAAGGGGCATACCATGTCCGCGTTGAAATTTTTTATTTTTATTTTCAACCCGTTTTTTGAAGCAATCCCCCACCCATGTACGGATTGAACGTAAAAAGCGGCATGTGCAAGATTGCACATGCCGCTTTTTATTCTGTTTTTATGCGTTCTTGGTGAAGGTAATCGTAGCCTCGTTTTCCGTTAACGCGTCTATGCTGAACGTGTAGGCAATCTTATTCCCCTGCGAATCCTTCGTGTTTGCCGAGATCGAAGAACCCACAACGTAGGTAAATTCGTCTGCCGTGCTCTTGACAAATTCCAGAAGATTGTCTTCCGTGCCGTATTCGTCCGACGGGTCGGTGTTGTTGTTATATACGTCGTAATAGGTTATATCCCCTTGCGTTTCGCTATACAGGGACGCGTTGACGTGATACACCACCACGCCGTCGCGGGCAAAATATCCGCCGTCCCCGCCGTTTAAACCGCTGTTCGTGTAATAGACGAGAATATAATATTCCTGATATACCCCCAGTGCGTCGTCCCAGTTGTTAGCGATAATCAGCGTGTCGCCGTTCTTTGCAAACGCTTCTAGCTGCACCGTTACACCCTCCTGCGCTACGATCACGCGCGAGCTTGTCAGCCAGCCGTAATTGAACTTGCTGTACGCGTTATGATCGCCGAGCATGGAATCCATTACGTCGCAGCCGCTCATGGGCGAGCCCACGTACGCCGTATCGTAATAGTCGTCCGCGCCGAGCACGTGCCCGAACTCGTGGATAAAGGTATATGTATTCATCGTATTGTCGTCATAGCTGACATTACCCTGCTCGTCGTAAGTTTCATACAGGAACTGATAGGGCGCCCAAAGAAAATCGTTTGCCGAAACGCCGTCGTACGTGTAGTACTCCCCGTTGTCGTCCGTGTAGATATTCCAGTAACGGTATGCCCATTGAAAGACGACGTCCGCGTCGATCGTCAGCGTATTCACGAACACAACCGCGTCGATTGCCCCGTTATCGTCCGAGTCAAACGCGCTCAAATCCATTTTTCCTTCCAAGTATTGCAGCAGCTCGTCGAGAATGAGTTGATCGCCCGCCTGCATTTCCGTACCGTAGTAGTCCATGGTATAGCTCGCATAATGGCTGCTCTCTTTCTCCGGTTTGAACCATTCGTCCAAAACGGTGAACTGAATATCAAGCTGTCCGTAGCTGGAAGTATAGTAATAGTCGTGTACGGAATAATAATCGGTATCGCTGCCCGTGCCTTTGAAGGCTTTTTCAATCTTGTCTATCGTGTAGCCCTTGCTCGCCGCCGTTACGTCGCTGAACTCGACGGGTACGACCAAGACCTGCGGCTGCCCCACCGTCGGACAACCGTCCAAATAATAGCCCTGTTCGGTTACGTCCTTGACGTACGTAGCCTTGGTGAAATCCGCTTGATAAACGCCGTTTACACCCGCAGGCAAGCCCTTGCCCGCATTCGTGATAAGATCGGGGTTTTCCACCGCTCCCGTACCAGAGCCAGAACCCGTGTCCGTATTGCCCATTTCCGTTACGATATATGCGTAAACGTCAACAATCCATTCCCCTTCCGATTGATAGTAAGAAAGATCGACGTAAAATTCCGCTTTATCGAAATAGTACCACGTATCGCCATACTCGTCGGTGTCCGTGCCCGCCGCGTCGTACCCGCCTGCGCTGTACTGCGCCAAATACGCGTTAAATTCCGCTTCCGTATTGCCGTAGGTGTAGAAGTTGTACCCCACTTCCCCTGTGCCGTCTTCGTAGTCTAACGTATATTCTTCTACGTAGTATTCGTCGTTCGCGATAAACGGGATCACTTCCCCAAGCAGATCTTCAAAGTCCGCTTTTTCGGCTTGCGTGAAAGCGGTATATGTACGGCTTGTCGTATCCGACCCCGTCCCCCCGCCGTCCGTAGGCGCTTCCCAAGAAAGCAATGTGGGTTTGTAAAACTCCACAAGCTCGTAATGATTTTTTATCGTGCCCAAAACGGTGATCTCATAGCCCACTTCTACAAAATCTGCATCCTGTAACCAGTAACAATACATAGGCATGTCCGTGAAATTCCCCACAACGAAGGTCAGGCAAATATCCCCCTGATCTCTTTTTTCTACGTCCGTTACCACGCCCGTCAACGTGTACGTATCCGGCAACGATTCCCCGCTTTCAAGCGCATACGCCGCGTTTAAAATCGCTTCCGCCGTCGCGTCCGTTTCATCATCTTTTACACTGCTATCTTCGGGAGAACTCGTCTCGTCGCTATTGCTTTCGGAAGAACTCTCTTCTTCGCTGCTGCCTTCAAGGCTCGTTTCGTCGCTGCTGTCTTCAAGACTCGTTTCCACATTGCTGCTTTCGCTCTCGCCAAAGGGCAAAAAGTCTAACGAAAATTCGCTGCATGCCGTGCTCAAACAGAGCGTTGCCGTTAAAGAAAGGATGCCAAGTATAATTTTTTTCATAACAATCTCCAAAACAACAAACTTTGTTAAGTGCTTTTATTATAGCACATAAACGAAAAATCGGCAAGCTTTTTTGATAAAAACCTGCCGTTTCGTTGATTTTTCTCTTTGCGAACCGCCGATAAAACGGAACGCTGTGCCCGCCGTTATTTTTTAATATTGACGTCAAGCTGATTAAACGGAATTTCAATGCCGTTTGCGTCAAACGCGGCTTTGACTTTTTCCAAAAGGTCGAAATGCACCGTCCAATAATCCCCGCCTTTCGTCCAAACGCGGGAGACGATCTCGATACTGCTGCTGCCGTGCTTGGAGACGCGCACAAACGGCGCGGGGTCTTTCAAGACAAGCTCGTGCTCCGCGCAAATACCGCTGATAATCTCCTTTGCTTTTTCAAAATCGCAATCGTACGCGATACTGAACGTGTTTTCCAGACTTCTAACATCTTTTTCGGAATAATTCACAATTTCTGCAGAAGAAAGTGCACCGTTCGGTATGTACACGACTTTATTATCCGGCGTGCAGAGCTTTGTTTGCGTAATTCTAATC
>JAZQLT010000118.1:0-13478 GCA_045542815.1 Candidatus Scatosoma sp.
GTACGGCTTTTTACTGACAGGAAGTCCAGAAACTCAGTTTCTGGCGAGGTACAGGGCGAGTAGCCCTGTCGGGTGTGGGCGGAGCCCACAAATGGTACCCCAAAAAGCAACCGATAGGTTGCGTCCAAACCGCGAAGCGGTTGCTGCGGCGGATGCCGCAATCAAAAAGGAGAGAATACTTATGAAAAACATCAAAATTGCACCTTCTATTTTATCGGCGGACTTTTCAAAAATGGGCGAAGAAGTGCGTTCCTTGGAAGAATGCGGAGCGGATCTTGTCCACTGCGACGTAATGGACGGCGTGTTCGTCAACAATATCACGTTCGGCATTAAAATGGTGGAAGATTTGCGAAAGGTTACCAAGCTTCCCTTGGATTGCCATCTGATGATTGTGCACCCCGAAAAATACGTAGAGCGTTTTGCCAAGGCGGGCGCGGATATTATCACCGTGCACTGGGAAGCCTGTCAAGATAATCTTTTAGAAGTGCTTTTGGCGATCCGACTGGCGGGCGTAAAATGTGGGGCGGTCATCAATCCCGATACTCCCGTAGATAAAATCCGCGAAGTGATCCCGTATTGCGATATGGTGCTGGTGATGAGTGTATTCCCCGGCTTTGGCGGGCAGAAATTTATTCCGTCGGCGCTTGATAAGCTCCGCGAAATTCGCAAAATCATTGACGAAAGCGGAAAGGAGATCGATTTGCAAATCGACGGCGGGGTTACGGCGGAAAACGTGGCGGAGATCAAAGCGGCGGGCGCGAACGTCATCGTTGCGGGCAGCGCAGTGTTTAAAGCGGAAAACAGGGCGGAAATGATTGCAAGATTGAAGGCGTAATATGGAGAACGTTCAAAAGAAGAAAATGGATTTCACGGAGGGGAAGGTCTTTTTCAAGCTCCTCCGTTTTATTCTGCCCATTGTGGCAACCAACCTGTTGCAGATGTTTTACAACGCTGCGGATATGATGGTTGTCAGCTTATCGCACGAACAAAACGCCGTCGGCGCGATCGGCACGACGGGTTCGTTTATCAATCTTATTTTAAATATATTCATCGGCTTTTCCGTCGGGGCGAACGTTGTCGTAGCGAGAGAAGTGGGGGCAAAGGAGAAAGAAAAAGCCCAAAACGCCGTCCACACCGCTTTGCTGATGGCGGTTATTTTCGGGCTGATCGGGGTCGTGATCGGGCTTGCTGTTTCCCGTCCCGTTCTTCGGCTTATGGGCAATTCGGGCAACCTTCTCGACCTTGCCGTACGCTATACCTACATTTATTTTCTCGGCGTGCCTTTTTTGGCGCTTACGAACTATTTGATTGCAATTTTCCGTGCAAAAGGGGATTCCAAGACCCCGCTTATCGTCTTGACCAGCGCGGGCATTTTGAATGTGGTGATGAATTTGTTTTTCGTGCTCGTAGTAGGGCTGTCCGTAGAAGGCGTGGCGATTGCTACGGCGCTTGCGAACGCGGCTTCCTGCGTGGCGTTACTTATCAAGCTGCATAGGGATCAGGATTACACCACCTTTTCCTTTAAGAAACTGAAAATCGAGCGCAAGGCTTTCCGCGACATCGTCGTAAACGGCGTGCCTGCGGGGATACAAGGCGCGCTCTTTTCTCTGTCCAATATGCTCATTCAATCGTCCATTGTAAAGGTGAACAATATGCTCGTGCCTGCGGGGAGCGAATATGCGCCCGTGGTCAACGGCAGTGCGGCGGCGGGGAATATAGAAGGGTTCGTCTATACTTCCATGAATGCGGTATATCAAGGCGCGATTACGGTTACCAGCCAAAATATCGGCGCGAAAAAGGAAAAGAGAGTCAAACGCATTTTATATTCCTGCCTGCTTGCAGTGTTTTCCGTCGGCGTCGTTATGTCGGGGCTGGCGTACCTTTTGCGTTACCCGCTTTTGGGGTTGTACGGCGTAAAAGGCGGCGGAGAAGGAAGCATGGACGCGCTCGCTTTGCAGGCGGCGCTTACAAGGTTTAAACTCATCGTTTTGCCTTATTTCCTGTGCGGACTTATGGACGTTTGTTCGGGGGTTTTGCGCGGTATGGGGAAAGCGATCGTTTCCACGGTGATTTCGCTCGTTGGGGCGTGTTTGCTTCGCGTTGTGTGGCTGTGGACGGTGTTCCCCGCCTATCCGACCTTGGAAATTATCTTCATTTCTTATCCCGTTACGTGGATTATTACGGCTGCCTGTGCATTTAGCATGATACAAGTTTTATTGAATAAGCGCATCAAAGCAAAAGAACAAACCGACGCGGAGTAAAAGGAATAAAGCAACGCAAAAAGCCGACTGTAACACAGTCGGCTTTTAAAGCGTGATTAAGTAGTGGACGGAGAATTATTCAGCGTCCGCTTTTTTAAGGGTTCTGATGCAGCGTGCGCAAACGTAGCCGTTCATTTCCTTGCCGTCTTCTACGTAGGATACCTTCTGAACGTTTACTTTAAAAGTTCTTCTCGTCTTACGGTTGGAGTGGCTTACGTTGTTGCCCGAAGCTTGACCTTTACCGCAAATATTGCATACTCTCGACATATTAACACCTCCGATTTGGATTAATTTTTTCCTTAGATTGCGCTCGTTTTCACGAAAGGGTGCAAAACAAGCATAAATAATATACCATTTCTAAAAGGAAAAAGCAATTAAAAACGCGTCCAAAAATCATAAAAAATAAAAAAAATCGGAAAAAATTGAAAAAGTACTTGCCAAACGGAAGGAAATAGTGTACAATGGATAGGTACTTGGAGAAAGATTATGTCAGTTAATACAAACAACGCTTACGGCAAAATATCCATATCCGACCTTGCAATTGCCAAGGTGGCTTCTCATACCGCCATGGAATCGTACGGGATTGTGGAAATGGTCTCCCGCCGTTTTACCGACAGCTTGGCGTCCCTTTTGAAAAAGAGCGGCGGCGGGCGCGGTATTAAGGTAACCACCTCCGGGAACAGAATTTACGTGGACGTTTACGTGATCGTAAAATACGGCGTATCTATCAGCGCCGTTGCGGAATCCTTAAAGGAAGCGATTAAATACAAGGTGGAAGTATTCACCGGTATGATCGTGGATACTGTTAACGTCAACGTGATCGGAGTAAAATTATAAGATTGTTCGGCGCGGCTTTTGCTTGCGCTTTTTCACTTTGCGGCTTTTCCTTTTTATATTTCTTCTTTTGAGCCGCAGGCAGCGTAGATAGCCCCGTTTTCATACGCGGGCGCAAAATAACAAAGGTAGAAGGAGCATTGAAATAATGCATAAAACGATAAATAGCACCGATTTGAGAAATATGATTCTCATTGGCGCAAAACAGCTTGAAATCAACCGTGCGAAGGTGGACGCGCTCAACGTGTTCCCCGTTCCCGATGGAGACACCGGCACGAATATGTCGCTCACCATGCAATCCTGCGTCAAGGAAATGACGGCTTGTCCTTCCAGCGCATTCCCTGAAGTTTGCGACAGTATTTCCAAAGGCGCTTTAAAGGGCGCGAGAGGGAATTCCGGCGTTATCCTTTCTCAGATTTTGAAAGGCATTTGCTCCGTTGTCCGTAAAGCGGAAAAGGAAGTAGATACCAAAACGTTTGCAAAGGCGCTTGAAGCGGGCACGAAAGTCGCTTACGGCGCAGTATCCGTACCCAAAGAAGGTACGATTCTCACCGTTATCCGCATGATGAGCGAATACGCGGTGAAGGTAGCGTCCAAGAAAAAGGAATTTGAACCGTTCTTGGAAAGCGTTATCGAAGAAGGCGAAAGAGCGCTCGCGCTCACGCCCGAACTTTTGCCCGTTTTGAAAAAAGCAGGCGTTGTCGATTCCGGCGGCGTAGGGCTTATGACCATTATCAAGGGCTTCCTTGCAGCGCTTACGGGCGAAGAAGTTGCGGATAATTATTCGGATATGGAAGTTTCTTCCGACGAATCGGAATTTGGCGACAATTCCGCAATTCTTGCGATGGATATCGGTGAAATTCAGTATGCATACTGCACCGAATTCTTCATTATTAACTTAAAAAAGAGCACGACGCTTTCCGCGATTGACAGACTGAGAGAAAAGCTCATGGCGATCGGCGACAGCGTAATCTGTATTGGGGATTTGGAGCTCGTCAAAGTGCACGTGCATACCAACCAGCCGGGTAGAGCGCTTACCTATGCGTTGGAGCTTGGCGAGTTGGAAAGACCCAAGATTGAAAACATGTTAGAGCAAAACCGCCAGCTGAAAGCGAAAATGGACGCGGAAAAGAAGGAAATGGGCATGCTTGCTATCTGTACGGGCGCAGGTCTTTCCGAAATTTTCAAAGATTTGTTCGTAGATCGTATCATCGAAGGCGGACAGACGATGAACCCTTCCGCAAGCGATATCGCAAGCGCGGCGCAGAAGATCAATGCGGAGCACATTTTCGTCTTCCCTAACAACAAAAACATTACTTTGGCGGCGGAACAGGCGAGAAATCTTGTGGAAAACAAGACCATTCACGTAATTCCTACCAAAAACGTCCCCCAAGGCTTTGCGGCGGCGCTCGAATTCAACCCCGAAGTAAGCGCGGAAGAGAACAAGACGAACATGATCCACGCGCTCGCCAACGTGTAGGTCGGTCAGGTAACCTACGCGGTAAGAAATACGTCGCTCAACGGCTTCTCCATTAAGGAAGGGGATATTATCGGGCTTGACGATAAGAAGATCTTGGCAAAATCCCACTCCTTGGAAGAAACGGTGCTCAAACTCATCGCAAAGATGAAGGAAGAATTCCACCAAGTAATCACGCTCTACTACGGCGAAGACGTCAACGAAGAAGAGGCGGAAGCGCTCAGCCAGACGATTGCGGAAAAATATCCCGATTGCGACGTGGATTTCCACAACGGCGGTCAGTCGGTGTACTACTATATTCTTGCATTGGAATAATAAATATAAACTAATTTTTGCATAAATATACAAACGAGACGGGAAGGGCGGAGGAGCTTTTCCCGTTTCGCGTTTTAAGGGCGAAGGCGTAACGTGGGTGAAGTTTTGCCCTGCGGACAAAGTTAAGTTTGCTAATGCAAGTTAAGTTTTTCGCCGTTGGCAAAAAGTGAAGTTTGCCCCTGCGGGGCAAGTTGCGGAAAATATAAATAACAGCCACAACTTTCACGAAGTGAAAACTTCACTGCGACGAAGTCGCAACTTCACTTATCAAAGATAAACTTAACTTTTCGCCAACGGCGAAAAACTTAACATGTAAAGTCGTTATTCCATTAAAGGACGCACTATGAAAATTTCCATGCTCCGTTCAATCGGGGAAAAAAGAGAAAAGGATTTTAATAAGCTCGGGATTTACGAAGCGGAAGATCTCGTGCGGTTTTATCCGCGCGCGTATTTGGATTTGACCGAGCGCTCTTCCCTAAAAACCGCCTACCACAACGATATGGTTTTGGTGGCATGCGAGGTTACCCGCGTTATGCCCGTAAATTACGGCAATCGGCGGAAAATGGTGAAGGCGTTTTGCTCGCAGGACGGTTTTCCGTTCACCGTCGTATGGTTTAATCAGCCGTATATCGCGCAGAAGCTTAAAGCGGGGGAATACCTTTTCTACGGCAGAGTGCAAAATAAATTCGGGCAAGTTTCGCTTGTCAATCCTACCTTTGAAGAGTTGGATAAAAACTACCGTTTAAAGGGTATTGTGCCCGTGTATTCGCTCAAAGGCTCGCTCAGCCAGAAAATCGTTCGTACGGCGGTGAAAGAAGCCTTGCAAAAATGCGAGCTTTCCAGCGTCATTCCTTGGCAGATACGTCAAAAATACGATCTTGCGCCCCTGGAACAGGCATACTATCAAATCCACAACCCTACCGATATGCAGAGTAAGGACAACGCGTCCGAGCGTATCGCGCTCGAAGAGTATTTCGTGCTCATTTCCGCGTTCAAGATTATCAAGGGCGGTAAAGAAGAAGTGAGACTGCATAATTATGCAGTGTCGGCGGGAGAAGTGAAAGCGTTTGCGGGGCGGTTCGGGTTTGAATTCACGGACGGGCAAAAGAACGCGGTGAACGAGATTTTTGAAAATCTGTACGCGCCCACGCGCATGAACCGTTTATTGCAAGGGGACGTAGGCAGCGGGAAAACGGCGGTGGCGCTGTGCGGAATTTATATGGCGGTGAAAAGCGGTTATACGGCGGCGTATCTCTCGCCCACCGAAGTGCTTGCCGCACAAAATTACGCCGTGCTGCAAAAATATTTCCCCGAATACCGCGTTGGATATCTTGCGGGGGGCATGACAGCGAAGGAAAAGCGAGAGATGAAAACCGCGCTCAAAAACGGAGAAATCGATATTCTTTGCGGTACGCATGCAATCTTTCAAGGGGACGTGGAAATTCCCCGTCTTTCCTTTATCGTCTGCGACGAACAGCACCGCTTCGGTGTGGCGCAGAGAAACGCGCTTGCGGAAAAGGGAGAAGGGGTGGATATGCTCGTTATGAGCGCAACGCCCATTCCCAGAACGCTCTCGCTCATATTCTACGGGGATTTGGATATCACCACTATTCCCGATAAACCCAAAGCGCGGCAGGAAATTTCCACGAGCATTATCCCCGAATATAAGTACGACGATATGCTCGAATACGTACGAAAGGAGACGGCGGCGGGCAAGCAAGCGTACTTTGTCTGCGCAAAAATCGACGATGACGAAGAAGGCTCGATTATGAGTGTAACCGAGTTGCACGAAGAGCTGAAAAACCGCCTGCCGACCGTGCGGTTCGGGTTATTGCACGGGCGCATGAAGGATAAGGAAAAAGCGGAAGTTATGACGGCGTTTAAGGCGCGGGAGTTCGATTGTTTGGTGTCCACCACGGTCATCGAAGTAGGTGTGGACGTTCCTAACGCTACGATCATGATTATCTACAATGCCGAACGCTTTGGGCTTTCGCAGCTGCACCAGCTTCGCGGACGGGTAGGGCGCGGCGCGGAGAAGAGCTACTGTTTCCTGCTCATGGGTACGGACGGGGAAACCGCGCGCGAACGCTTGAATACTTTAAAGGACACGACGGACGGGTTCAAGATTGCGGAAAAGGATTTGGAGATGCGCGGCAGCGGGGATTTCTTCGGTACGCGGCAATCGGGAAAAATGCTGTCGGATATCAAGAATTTACGTTATCCCACGCAGGTGATTTTTGCGGCGAAGCGGCTTTCGGACGATACGTTTGACGGGCGGTACGCGGACGAAAAACTGCGCACGGCGGCGATTAGGAAATACGACAGCTTGAAGGACGTAGTGCTTAATTGAGAGTTAAGTTTTGCCCTATGGGCAAAGTTAAGTTTGCTAACGCAAGTTAGGTTTTTCGCCGATGTCGAAAAGTGAAGTTTGCCCCTGTGGGGCAAGTTAAGGGAATATTAATAACTGCAATAACTTTTTGCGGAACGCAAAAAACTTCACTGCGCTTGTAAAGCGCAACTTCACTTTCACAAAGTGAAAACTTCACTGGTTAAAAACGAAGTAAACTACAAAAACGAACGCAAAGACACTAAGACATGGTCAAGCGGAACGCTTGCCCGCTGTCATATAAATTTGTGATAAAAAAGCGCAAAAAAATTTTCTATACCCTATTGACGAGTGAAAAAATTTGTTGTATAATAGATTTGGAATAACCGATCGTGGGGCGGTAGGTTCGTTTTCACGAAGGACGCGGAGGTGTGCTATGGCAGTTAAAAAAGCAACCAGTGATGAGAAAAAAATCAATTTCGACAAAGACGGTATTGTGCCCGTTGTCGTGCAGGACTACGAAAGCGGCGAAGTGCTTTCTCTTTCGTACGTAAATGCAGAAGCGTTGGAGAAAACGCTTTCGACAGGGTACGCACATTATTATAACCGCTCGAAAAAAGCGGTGGTGAAGCACGGCGATAAAATGGGAAATACCCAAAAGATAAAAGCTTTGTTCTTGGATAGCGATTCGGACAGCTTACTTATGAAAGTCGCGCAAAAAGGCAAAGCGGACGCGGAAAAGGGTACGTTTTCCTATTATAGCGAACAGCTTGTGGGCGAGTATAACACCATCGGCGGGGAAATGTTCGGCAGATTGCAGCGCATTATCGCGGACGTCAAGAAAAATCCCGAAGACGGTGCATATACCAGCTTCCTGTTCGTACGCGGCGTGGACCGTATCGGTAAAAAGGTGGGCGAAGAAGCCGTCGAGCTCGTTATCGCGGCAAAGAACGACGAGAAGAGCGTTGTTATCGGCGAAGCGGCAGACCTTTTGTACCACGTTATGGTGCTTTTGAACGTAAAGGGCGTAAAAATCTCCGAGGTTTGCGCAGAGCTTTGTAAGCGCAACAGATAATTGTTGAAATTATGCAAAAAAGTGATTTGATCTTGTGGTCAAATCACTTTTTTTGTTAGTTTCAATCGAAAAAACTGTCGGTATGGACCGCTATAAAAAAGCATAAACCTATTGACAAAGCATTTGAATGTGTTATAATGAGGATACTATACGGCGTTTTTATGCGCAAACAGGAGGGATACAGGATGAAGAGATTAGGTATTGTGGCGGCTTTGGCACTGGTCGTAACGGTCGGCGGTGTGTATGCAACGTGGAACTATGCCAATAAGGATGTAGAAACGGCAACGGCAACTTATAAGGTAAGCCTTTCGGGTTTGGGCACGGAAACACAGAAGGGCAGCTTGAAGGTAGTGGGGTCTTCTCACAACTTAAAGGTCGATGATATAGGCGGGTATAAAGCAGGGCTTGTCTGTGATGCGGCAGGGAAATTTACCGTTACTTTTGAGGCGAAATCAGCGGCAGACGGCGTTGCGCAGGACGTCATCGACAACGGTATCCACTTAAAGTGGTACGTGGAATGCGTGCTTAACTCTAACGTAACCGACGTGAACGGCGACGGCGAAGTTACTTACTTGGATCTTCAGTATAAGAATACGCCCGTATTTACGGTGGATTCCAGCGAAACGATCATCGATAGACAGGACTATACGACAAAGAGCGGCTCTACGTTTACGTACGAGATACCTGTAAGCGAGGTTATGGCAAAATTGACCTTGGGGGATTTCGTTTTAGACGAAAGAGCGGAATACGACGCATTTGAAGACGTTTTGGAACTTTGTACTTTCCACGTACACGTTTTGGAATCGGCTACCGGCCCCGTTGTTACTCCGTAAGACAGCAAACAATAGACATTCCATTTTGAATGGCTAAAGATATCGGCATTTATCCCATGCGTCCAACATGGGATAAAGCCGTTTATGAAAAGTAGGGAAAAATGTCGGATTATGAGGTTTATACCTTTTTACTCTGCTTAATCGTGTTTGTCTTGCTGACGGTGTTATTTACGGCGCTTATGATACGTATCGTAACGCTTACCGTCAAGCTTATCAGAACGGGCGCTGAGGACGAAAGGATTAGAATTGAATACGAAAAAGCACAGCAAAAGGGGACGGGAGGATGTATCGGAAAATGCATTTCCGCGGTCTTCACTCTTTTGCTGTGCCTTTTTTGCGCCCTTTCGGTGTACGTCAATATTGCGGCGAACAATCACAGCGGTATAATATCGGACAAGATTCCTTCTATCAGCGTGGTGCAAAGCGGCTCTATGTCCTATAAGCACGAAAAGAACACGTATTTAAAGAAAAACGGGCTTGACGATCAGTTGCAGACGTTTGATTTGATTATTACGCATGCGTTGCCCGATGAGTTTGCACTGGAGCTGTACGATATCGTGGTGTATGAAGTGGATGGCACATTGATCATTCACCGTATCGTAGGCATTGAAGAGCCTAATGATAAGCATCCGGATCAGCGGCATTTCCTTTTGCAGGGGGACGCTTTGGAAAATCAAGACCGTTTTCCTGTATATTATAGTCAAATGCGCGCAATTTATCGGGGAGAGAGAATTCCCTTTGTCGGCAGCTTTGTTTCCTTCTTGCAATCGCCCGCGGGGTATTTATGCATTCTTCTGGTACTGTTGACGCTCATCGTTGTACCGCTTGCCGAAAAGAAGATTGCGAAGGAAGAGAAAAAGCGTTTGACGGCAGAGCCTTTGGGCAAAACGGTTTGGAAGGATACGGCGGAAAGATCAAGGCTTTTGGCGGAAAGGAAAAATATGCCCCCCGGCAACGCGATTAAAACGGCGGACGGATATCATTGCGCGGGATATTATAATCCCCAAGAGTTTCCTTACGATCCCCCCGCACAAGAAAAACAAGGGGGTAAGAAGCGTTTATGAAAAAACGTACGATCGTGCTCCTTGCATTGCTTGTAACCGTTGCTTCGATCTCTGGGGTGTATGCAACGTGGGATTATACTTCGCAACCGGACCCTGTTGCCAGTAAGCTCGCGCTGCAAATGCAATTTGCGCCCCCTATGAGCGCGGCGCAAAAGCAATTGGTGGGGGATTTCGTAGAAGAAATAAATGATAAAAATTCAGCGTTGCACACATACGTCAATCAACGCAGAATAGGCTTGACGGAATGGATTAACTGGTGGGATAAAACCACGCTTGGCAGCATGGACGAAAATTATTCGGACGAGTTGGCGGCAATGTTCGGGTTGGATGACAACAACGAAACGAGTTTCGTCTTGAAGTTTGGATATGCAAACGGAAATTACACCTCTTATACCCTTTACGTAACGGACGAGAATCTGTCCTCATACAGGGTAGGGCAGGACGTGTCGCCCGTATATAAAGTACCCATGGTTTACGACAGCGCAACGCAAAAATGGACGGCGGGGGAAGCCGTTGCGGGCAGCGCGCCTTATAGAGGATACGATACGCTTTTGCCTTGGCAAAGCGGTACGCCTTCCTTTAACGTCAATTCTTGGGAAGCGTTATAAGAAAAAGGATAAACTCTCTCAAACTTTAGAGTTTGGGAGAGTTATTTTTTTGCAAAAAAACACAAAAACGCCATAAAAGCGACAAAAATTGTTCGCAAAAAAATGCTATATTGAATGTTGCGAAATAAGAGTTACGGGAGCGCGCGATATGGCAAGAAAAATCGTGGTTACAAGCGGAAAAGGGGGTGTGGGCAAGACCACCGTCTGCGTGCAGCTTGCCGCACGCTTGGCACAGCGTGGGCAGCGAGTGGTGCTTTGCGACGGCGACTTCGGCTTGAACAACGTGGACGTTTGCGCGGGCGTGGAACACCTCGTTACTTACGATATCGTGGACGTCATCGAAGGCAGGTGCAGGGCAAAGCAAGCGCTGGTCAAACACCCGCGGTTTGGGAATTTATACATACTCACCAGCAGCCATTCCGCGCCGGAGCGTTACGTTTCTCCGCAAGCGGTGAAGGTGGTGCTCGAAGGGCTTTCTTCGCAGTTCGATTTTATCCTTATCGATTGTCCTGCGGGCTTAGACGACGGGTTTCACAGGGCGGTGGCAACGGCGGATGAAGCAATCGTGGTAACCACGCCGCATATCACCGCGCTCCGAGACGCGGATAAGGCGCTCAACGTTCTCAAAAGCTATCACTTAAAAGAACTTTCCGTGGTGGTGAACAAATACCGCGGCGACCTGCTTTTATCGGGCGACTGTCTTACGCCGACGGAGATTGCCGACCTGCTCAAAACCCCGCTTTTGGGGCTTTTGCCCGAAGAATACGGCATCGGGGACGGGGAGCTTTCGGATATCCACCCTGCCTTTCGTTTGCTTGCCAACAATCTCTTGACAGGCAGGCGAAAGCTTTACGACGTTACCAGAAAGTACAGCGGGGTGTGGGGGAATATACGCAGGGTCTTGAAGAAAAAGATATAAAACGCATATATGCGTCGCATTTCAGCGTCAGGCTTACGTTTTGCCTTGGTCGTGTACGGCTCAGTACACTCCCTGCGGCAAAGCCGCGCCTTCCTTGAACTGCTCGCATCTCTGCGTTTTAATCGGTTAAGTTTTGCCCTGCGGGCAAAGTTAAGTTTGAACAAAGTTCAAGTTAAGTTTTTTGCCTATGGCGAAAAGTGAAGTTTGCCCCTTTGGGGCAAGTTGCGGTAAATATAAATAACAGCAATAATTTTTTGCGGAAGGCAAAAAAATTCACTGCGACGAAGTCGCAACTTCACTTATGGAAAAATAAACTTCACTTTCACGAGGTGAAAACTTCACTCTCAAAGGAGCAACATGAAAGGCTACATAGACGATTTTACGAGAATAAACAACCTATTGCAAGCGGACAAATCGGTGATGAGCGACGCGTGTAAGGCGCTTGTTTTACAGGATTTTGCGGAAAAATTCAACGAATACTTCGATTTGATCGGTTTGCCCCGCATGGAGCTTTCCTGCAAAAACGGTACGTACAGCGTAAGCCTTTCCTTTGAAGCGGAGCGCATTAAGAAATTCAACGTTTTAAAGTAATATATACATAAGGAGAAGACTATGAAAAGAAAATTTGCCATTCTTACGGATTCCGGGTGCGATATGCCTAAGGCGTATTTGGAAAAATACGCTATCGGCTGCGTGCCGCTCGGTTTTACCATGAATAACGTCAATTACGAAGGAGAATGCGGAGAAAAAATCACCCCCAAAGCCTTTTATCAAAAGCTGCGGGACGGGGGAATGCCCACGACCTATCAGGTTACGGCGGAAACGGCGAAAGGGCATATCGAGCCCTTGCTCATTGCCGGTAAGGACGTGCTTGTGCTCGCTTTTTCTTCGGGACTTTCGGGTACGGCGGGGAGCTTTGCCATTGCCGCGCGGGAGCTTGCGAAGAAATATCCCAAGCGCAAAATTAAAGTAGTAGATACCCTTTGCGCGTCCATGGGGCAAGGGCTTTTGCTCGATTACGTAATTAAGAAAGCGGAAACGGGCGCAGAGCTGGACGAAACGGCGAAGTATGCCGAAAAACTCAAAGGGAAGATCTGCCACCATTTTACCGTGGACAGCCTTTTTCATTTAAAGCGCGGGGGCAGGGTTTCGGGTGCGACGGCGCTCATCGGTTCGATTTTAAAAATCAAACCCGTCATGTATATGGATGAACGGGGCAAGCTGACGGTGCGCTCGAAAACGATGGGCAGAAAAAAAGCGCTCCATACCCTTGTGGAAGAGCTGTTCGAGCACATGGAAGACCAAAACGAGCCGATTTTTATCAGCCACGGGGATTGTATTGAAGACGCGGAGTACGTGAAAGGCTTGATCTTACAGCGCTTGCCAAAAGCCGAAATCACGGTGCATTATATCGGTCCCGTGATCGGTGCGCATTCGGGTGCGGGTACGCTGGCGGTGTTTCATAAGGGAAAGTGTAGATGATAGGCACCGCCTATCATCGGCGATATAAATCCCTGCGGGATTTGCGATATACGCGGGGCGTGCGATATACTCTTCGAGTGCGATATGCCCTGCGGGCGCGGTATCGTAGAGAAATATAAAAAACTATGATTGCCCTTACAGGCAAGTTATGAGTTATGATATGCTTCGCATAGTTATGATTGGCTTCGCCAAGTTATAGGTTAGATGGGCAATCATATCATAACGCTTGCTATGCAAGCTCAAAGTCGGATCGTAGCCATGTCGTTCTGTGAGCCAAGAAGTTG
>JAZQLT010000119.1:0-7084 GCA_045542815.1 Candidatus Scatosoma sp.
ATACATATCGTAGTCCTTACCCCATGTCCGTTACTGACTTGGTTTGGGCTCCTCCGATTTCGCTCGCCACTACTCTCGGAATCACTGCTGTTTTCTTTTCCTCCGGGTACTTAGATGTTTCAGTTCCCCGGGTTCCCTTCATACACCTATACTATTCAGTGTATGATAACGCGATGTTACTCGCGCTGAGTTCCCTCATTCGGATATCTGCGGATCTCAAGATATTTGCTCCTCCCCGCAGCTTTTCGCAGCTTGTCACGTCCTTCTTCGGCGCCATGTACCAAGGCATCCTCCGTAAGCCCTTTGTAGCTTGATCTTCTCTCTCTTGTCTACTCGTCTCTTCGTTTTATTTAGAAAATTCTATATTCTTACTCGGCTAATTTTAATTGCAGCTCAAGAGCCTTAAAATTGCTTTTAACGTCTTTCGCATTAACCAAATTAGCTTTACACTAATATGAAAAATCTTTTGCCTTTCGTACTCGTCTTTATTTTCTCAAAAATAAAAACATACTATTTGCTATGCAGTTGTTAATCTTCTTGTTTCCCTTCTCAACAGAGTCGGGGCTGTGAAAATAACGCTCTCGCTAATCGACAGCTTAAACATAATACCATTTCACGGGCGTATTGTCAAGCGTTTTTTTCAAAAAATCAAAACTTTTTAAAAATTTAGTAACTTTTTTTATTTTTCCCAAAATTTGTCTTTTTTATTCCCAACCCGCGGTGGATATATACATTATATAATATATGCGCGTAAAAAAGAAAGCGCTACGCGCGCCTTCTTTTAAAAATCTTGTCTGCGGGCATTTCTCCACGCTTCTCGCTGTTCGTACCATTTTTCGGATACCGCTCTTTCGTGCGCTTCCTGCCATTCTTCAAAATCACCGTCTTCCGCTTCGTCGCCGTAAGTCGCAAATTTCCAGAGCCGAACGGCACTGATCTCTTCGGGCGTAGCGCTCTCCTTTTTTAGCAATACGAACGCTCTTTCAAAAAAGTCGTAGGTTACCGTAACGGAGATCTTCGCGCTCTCAATCATCGTGAGCACCGTGCTATCGCTTTCCCCTTCTTTTAAGCTGTCGAGCAACCGTAAAATCTCGTCGATGATTTTCTTACGCTCTTTTTGCGACTGCGCGTGCTCTAATGCGTCCGCCTGCGTTTCCAACGCCTGCAAATTGTCCTTTTGCGTACTGCCTTCTTCAGAAAGATAGACACCCATGGTCGAGATTAAGCCTTCAATTTGCTCGGATAAGGTCTCGTGGAGTTCCCGTTCAAATTTTTCGAGCACACGCTCGTTTTCCGCTATTTTCGCCTGCTTTAAGCCCTGTTCTTCCTGTGCGATCAAAGCGTATAATTCTCGAACGGATACCGTAGCATATTTTTCTTCTTCCAGCTCGCCGCCCAAGGCGAGATAGGAAAGGATTAGTCCGTACTTCTGAGCGTTAATCCCGTACGTTTGCGCTTCCGCCTGCAACGCGGCGTCCCCGACGCCCGTGATAACTACGCCCCGCATTTTGTTTTCCGTAAACCCTTTTCTGAGCGCGGATTTCACTTCGGAAGTCATCTTCGCGTCTTTTTCCCCTTCGTCGGAGAGTGCGGTAATCAAAACCGCATTATCTTCTCGTCCGCGGGCAAAATAGCCCATGGCAACACAGCGTTCAAACAGAATATCCGCCGCCGTCTGATAGGATTTTTCCTTTAAGTCCAACCCGACGAGCAACGCTTTTCCGTCGTCGTTGAGCCCTACCGCCGAAGTAACCGTCCCTTCTTCATCGTAACGCACTTCTACGGAAGGATTGATATCGAGCACGAAATATCCCTGCTTAAAGGGAGCTTTTTTGGTAAACAGTCCGTTCAAACCGCCGAACAGAAATACGAAAAAACAGGATACGAGCAAGACGCCCGCCAACAGCAACGCGGTGAGTCTCACTTTGCTGCGGGGTGCGCGCACCGTTTCTCCGCCTGCCCCTGCGCCTACAAGCTCTGCTTCCTTTTCCGTCTGCAAGGAAGTATCGCAATGCGCCATGACCGCCGAAAAATCGGAAGGGGAAGCCGCTTCGATTTCTTTTTTCAATTGTTTTTCAAGCATTGATTTTTTCATTCTTCCACCTCCAAATAATTTCGTAAAGTCTTTATCGCTTCCGCGTACCGCCAAGATACCGTGCCCCGCGGCATTTCCAAAAAGCTTGCAATCTCTTTCATTTTCATGCCCGAGCTTCGCATAAGCACGATTTGTCTGTCTGTCAATTCCAGCCTTTGCAACGCAACCGACAGCACCATGTCCGTCTCTATTTGCGTATCTATCGTGTATTCCCCGCCGAGCGGTTCGTTCTCAAAAAAATCCACCGCCACTTCCCGCTTTCGTTTGCGCAGCTCGTTAATGGCTTTGTTTTTTGCAATCGTCAATACCCAAAGCTTGAAGCCCCTGCCGCGGAATTCTTCGATCTTCGACCACACCGCAACGAAGGTATCCTGCGTCAATTCTTCCGCGACCCCGCGGTTTTTAACCACGGAAAGACAGACCGAATATACGATTTTTCGCGTTCTTTCGTATAATTCGGAAAACGCGTTTTCATCACGCTTTGCAATTTTTTGCGCCAAGTAATCCAACGTCATCTCTGCTCCCGTTTCTTAGCCTGACTTTCGTCCATCTACGGCAATATGTCTCGGATAACCGAGACATAGTATCGCCGTAGCCGTAATGCTTAGTGTCTTCTTTCGTCCTTCATGTTCTGGAACGTATCCTTCGCATGTTCCATTTCCCCTTTCATGAGATCCAAAACGGTATCTTTCAAACCCTTTAAGACTTCTTCCGAAAGATGGATCATTTGCTTTTCGCTTTCGCTAAGGTCAGCTGCTTCACGCATATCTTCCAGCTTTTCTTCTTCCGCTTCCAAGAATTCTTCCAGTTCGCCAAGCGTCGTAGCTTCTACGGCTTCACCCCAAGCTTCTTCGATTGCCGCCAAGTCTTCTTCCGTCAATACGTAGTTATCCTCGTCGTATGCGTCGAAAATTTCTTCGATCTTATCTTCTACGCCTTCCTTTTTGTCGTCCCCGAAACGGTGATGGAAATGGTCGTCCAAATAGTCTTCAAAGTCCTTCATACCCCAGTTGTGTTCGGGCTGTTCGGGATGTTCACCTTCTTCGGGGTGTTCAGGTCTTTCGCCTTCTTCGGGCTGTTCGGGACGTTCACCGCCTTGAGGGGGGAGCTGCCCGCTATTCGAATCTTCTTCAGTCGTTTCTTCGGAAGTTTCTTCCGTTACTTCTTCTTCGGGGAGTTCTTCTTCAAACAAACCGAAAATCTTTTCCATATCTTCAGGGCTGATCACTGCATTCTTCGCGTTCTTTTCGATATCATGCACGACCTTCTTCAAAGCCACGTAGCGTTCCCAAGCCGCCGCATATTCTTCGCCATAGATCGCCGCCATTTGACCTTGCGCCAAAAGCTTCGCTTCTTCGTATTTTTCCTTGAAAAGCTTTTCCATTTCTTCGCCGATTACGCCTTCGAATTCTTTTGCCAATTCGTCCAGCATATCCGCAAGTTCGGTTACCTTCATCGTCGCGCCGATTTCATACGTCATCGTATCATCGTATTCCATAATCGCTTCGATCAAACGCAGCTTGGAAGGGGTAAGCCCTTCAAATTTCATCGCGTCTTCTTCTTTGAGCTCTTTTACCTTGCGTTCATCGGCAGCACGGGGCGCGTTGTTTACTTTTGCCTTGTCGCTACCCTTCTCCGCGCCTTTCTTCGCCATTTCTTCCAAAACTTCGATCACTTCTTCTTCGTCTGCCGTAACGGTGATCTTTACATCGTCGTTTTCCGCAGTGAGATACCCAAGCTCTTCGGCAAGCTCTACCACTTTCTCGGTGGCTTCTTCCACGTTCATGTCTTCAAAGTTTTCACCGCTCAAAAGTACCGCCGCGTCGTCGTTGCCCGCCTGCACGGTTACGACCGTTTCACCGTTTACTACCATTTCCACCGTGGGATTGATATCAATTGCAAGATACGAATACCCCGTAACCGAAGCACCTGCGGAAGAATCCGACTGCGAAGAGTCTCCCCCTACGTTCAAACACGACGCCATAGAGAACGCCATGCAGCTCGCCAAAATACCTGCTACCCATCTTTTTGCATTTTTCTTCATAACTTTTCCTTCCTTTAGGTTTTTTGTAATTAGCTTTGCGCCTTTACACTAATATAGACACGTTAAAAAATAAAACGGTTGGTAAAATTTGAAAATTTTTTTTATTTTTTTTGCTCGCAACCTTTTTTATACATTATTTATTATATAAGCAGTCTAAACCGAACAACTGAGCGCAATAAAAAAAACGAGCGGTGTCGCCGCTCGCAATCATTTATCTGCAACCGCCGCAGGTTTTGCAGTTCCCCGAACATTTTTTGCTCGGTTTCCCCGTGGACGAATACATGGTGCCCGCATAATCTCTTTCCGTCTCACCGCCGCAGTCAGGGCAAAGTACCTTATCGGTGTATATTTTCACCAGCTCTTCAAAGCGCTTTTGGCATTTTTTGCATTTGTACTGTAATAAAGGCATTTCTTCTCTTCTTCCCGTTTTTCTTTGATTATACTCTTTTATGTACTTTTTAGCAACTCTTTTTTGCTTACAAAATCGCTTTTCCTTCCAAAAAGCTGGCGAAAAATCCGCTCACGTCCAAGCCGCACTTTTCAAAACTTGCGATAAGATCGCCCGAACACGCCATTTTAAAGCGATTTGCCTTATAGTATTTCTTCAACGCGCCGGAAAACTTTTCATCCCCCACGCTCTTGCGCAAGGTATCGAACATGACGAGCGATTTATCGTAGGAAAGACATTTGTATTCGTAATCGCTGATGTACTCCTTTAAGTTGCGGGTCATGCGAGTGTCCGTGCGCCCCAAAACACTGCCATATACGTCGTAATAGGAACGGTATTCTTTGAGCGCTTGCGCAACCAGCTCTTCCCGCGTAAAGCCATACTTCTCGTACTTTTCAAAGAATTGCAAAGCGGCATACTCCGCCAAGCCTTCGTCTTGCCACGCTTCGTTTAGCTGATCGCTCCCCACCACGGCATACCACCACTGGTGCGCCGTTTCATGCACGATCGTGCGCGTTTTCTCCCCGTCTGCCAAAGCGTCGGATACGAAGGAAAGACAAGGATACTCCATACCCCCATAGCAAAACCCCGTTTGCGCCACACTGTACTGCGGATAAGGGTATTCCCCGTAAGCCTCTTCAAAAAAATCAAAGCATTCCGCAATCAATCCCAGCGTTTCCTTGGGATTTTTATCCGAATAATAGTAATAAAAAAGCGTTTTCCCGTTTGCTTGCGTGCGCTCCACGCGGAAGTTTGAAGAAAGCACTAAGGCAAAATCCCGCGCGTTCGACGCGGACATGGTATAGACCTTTTTACTTTCCAGCGTTCTTTCACTCTCTAAAACACCCGTAGAAGCGACGGCGTACTCCTTGGGTAGCGTTAGGCTCACTTTATAATCCGCACAATCCGTATAAAAGGGATCGCCGTCCGAGTAGTACACCGTTTCCACAAATCCGTCCTCCCGCAAGCCGCAAAGCACGGGATAGAAATTGCCGAGATTCACGGTATGCGCGGTAATGCCCGTGCGGTGGTTGACGTTTGCGAGTTTGGTCATAAACCCGATATCGAGCACCACCTTATCGCCGGGGAAAAGGGGTTTTTCCAAGTAGGCGTATAAGATATTCTCGTCTTCGCCCATCACTTCCCAGTTTTTCGAACCGTGCACGCTGGAAATCACCATTTCCCCGTAGCTTTCTCCGCTATAATACGCCGACGAAGCGTAGGCAGTGGAGACGGGCTTATACAGCGCGTCGTCGCGGTATGCGTTGGGATAGAGCTGGAATTTGAGCACGGAAAGCTCGTTGTCCGTACCGTTTTCAAAGGTTATCTTCGCCGTACCCGTCAAAGTCTTGTTTTCGGGGATATATTCCGCGGTAATCTCGTACCTGCTGGCTATCTTTTCTTCTTTTTTACACCCCGAAAGTGTGGGAGCTATCCATACCGTGCATACGATAATAAGTATCCAACCTACAATTTTTTTCATCTTCACGCCCCTTTATCGATCTTGCAATAAATATATGTGCCAGCGGGCGCGGATATGATAAAACCGCGCGGTTTATCCCAAACCGCGCGGTTTTTATTGCCGATTACTTCTCTTCAAACGTGAGATAAGTTGCGGGATCTACACTCTTGCCGTTTTCACGGATTTCAAAGTGCAGGTGTGCGCCGTCTTTATATTCTTCGCCCGTTGCTTCTGCAACCGAACCGATCACGTCGCCCTGCTTTACTTCCATGCCCACCGTCAAGTTTTCCGCCGCTTCTACGAAACGGTAAACGGATTTCACTCCGTCGCCGTGATCCACCGTAATCTCCGTGCCCGTGAGTACGTCGTTTGCGTAAATGCTTTCAATCACCCCGTCGTCCACCGCAAGCACTTCCGTACCGACTTCGGCTACGAAGTCCACTCCCTTGTGTTCGTAATAGTGGTTCAACGTTTGGTTATGGTAAAAACCGTAATCATTGATAACAGCCACCGTTGCAAGGGGCATCGTCATGCCTTCGGGCGTCGTAATTACGGGTTCGTCGTTCGTACCGCCGCCCGTGTTATCGTCGGGTTTATTAGGAATAACCGTCGAGCTGTTTTGCGTCCCTGCCGTGGGTGTATCCAAAGTAGAGTTATTCGTTACCGCCACTGCCACGATAATGATCGCGAGCAGCACTGCCGCGCAGCCGATCGCGGTAAAGAGATAAAATTTTCTCTCCTTCGTCATGCCCTTTTTCTTTTCGCTTCCGTTTTGTTCTTTCATTTTGTTCAATCCTCCGAAATTTCGTTTTTGTATGTAAATTGTTCCCCGTTTTTACCCTTTTATACCATACTTTCTTAAAAACCGTCGAAAATAATGGGCGTGCCGACCGTACAAGCGTTTTCCCCCACCGCCACGTGCAAATTCACCCTTTTTCCGTAGAGCCACAATCCGTTATCAAAGCGCGGGGTATAACAATAATAGGATACCTGCCCGCACACGTCTTCCTTAAATACTATTTCCGCACCGTATGC
>JAZQLT010000120.1:0-2278 GCA_045542815.1 Candidatus Scatosoma sp.
CCCGTTTTAGGTACGGAAAAGGATTTTGAGGAACTCGTAAATACCGCGAAAAATCAAGGAATTCGCGTTATTTTAGACGGTGTTTTCAATCATACGGGCGATAATAGCGTCTATTTTAACAAATACGGAGAATATCCCTCTGTCGGCGCATATCAATCGCAAGAATCACCCTATTATTCTTGGTATAATTTTCAGGAATTTCCCGATAAATACGAAAGTTGGTGGGGAATCGATATTTTGCCCGAAGTCAATGAAAATTCCGAAGAATACCAGAATTTCATCTTTGGCGAAGGCGGTGTTTTAAAAAAATGGCTCAGCTATGGCATCGGCGGATACCGCTTGGACGTTGCCGATGAATTGCCGGACTTTTTCTTAAAAGGACTTAGAAAATCGGTAAAAGAAAGCGATCCGGAAGCCATTATTATCGGCGAAGTTTGGGAAGACGCTTCTAATAAAATCGCATATTCCAAGCGCAGGGAGTATTTGCAGGGCTACGAGCTGGACAGCGTTATGAATTATCCCTTAAAAGACGGCATTATCCGTTATATGCAGTCGGAGAATGCGCTGGAACTTTTGCAAATCGTTCGCGCTTTGCTCAATCATTATCCCAAACAAACCGTGGATTGCCTTATGAACATTCTCGGCACGCACGATACGTCGCGTATTTTGACTGTTTTGGGCGGGATTTATTGCCGAAATAAAGACGAAATGGCGCAGCATAGCGCATATTTAAGCGAAGAAAATAAGCAAAATGCCATTGAAAAGCTGAAAATGGCGGCAGTTTTGCAATATACGATGCCCGGTATTCCTTGTCTTTATTACGGCGATGAAAACGGAATGGAAGGACATATCGATCCGTTCTGCAGGCGTTGCTTTGATTGGGAGAACTTAAACAAGGATTTAATAAAGTTTTATAAGAAATTGGGAAATATCCGCGCCGAACTTCGCGATTTGTTTAAAGACGGGGAATTTCAAGAAGTTTACGTCAATGGCGGACTCTTATTATATAAACGAGTAAAGAACGACGATTGCGTATATGTTTACGTGAACAATTCTTCTAAAACGCAGTTGTTTGATTTGCCTGAAAAATATCAAGATTTGTTTACGAAAAAAAGCATGGATGATAAATTGAATATCAAACCGTATTCGTTTGGAATCTTTAAAAAAGTAAGCGAATAATAGCAATCCATTTATTAGAAATTTCAAAAAAACAACCAAAACCCTCTATTTTTACTATTTTTTACCCCTAACATTTCGTAAAAGCTGTGTTTTACGAATAGTTCCGACTCTTCCCCACCGCGAGTAAATTTGTGCGTGCGGCTTAAAAATCCCGTTTCAATGCAAGAATTTATGCGGTTATTTTCTATGCTTATTAAAAACTTTCTGCGCGCTACTATGTTGCCGCGCAGGTTTTTTTGCAACTTTTCGGAAAATCCCCCTATCTTCTTGACATTTTCCCCTTTTTTATGTAGAATGAAAGTATGAGAAAAGATAACTACTATGCAACGCGTAATATACAGGATATCGATCGCATTTCCGAGCTTTTGGAAGAGCTCCCCTCTTTTTGCGAAGATTATTTTATCGGGATTGAAAGCAGAACGAGCGCGCAAACTCGTTTAAAATATGCGTACGATTTGCGGATTTTCTTTGATTTTCTCGTAAAAAAGAGATTTAGAAATCTGGAAGTGTTAGATCTTACCTTAGAAGAGTTAAAGCAGGTTACGCATTACGATATCGAGCTGTTTATCAGCTATTTATCCCACTATCGCTTTCGGGATAAGCATTTATCCTGCGATGAACGTGCAAAAGCGAGAAAACTCTCGGCGGTTCGCGCGCTTTTCAAATACTTTTTCAACAAGGGTTTGTTAGATAGGGACGATTCTGCGAAGGTTCGTACGCCCAAGCTCCACGATAAAGAGATTATTCGTTTAGACGCGGACGAAGTTTCCGAGCTTATCAGCGTTGCGGAAACGGGAAACGGGCTTACCAAGCACGCTTCGGGCTATCACAATAAGACGAAAATCCGCGACACCGCCATTCTTACCCTATTTTTAGGGACAGGTATCCGTATTAGTGAGCTGGTCGGTCTGGATAACGACAGCTTTGATTTTGAAGAAAATTCCTTTGTTGTAACGAGAAAAGGCGGAAATCGAGCGATTTTGTTCTTTTCCGATGAGGTGAAGTACGCCTTGCAGGAATACATAGCCGAAAAATCCAACGACCCCAAAGTACCTGAAAACGAGAATGCCTTTTTCCTTTCCATGCAATATAAGCGCAT
>JAZQLT010000121.1:0-5075 GCA_045542815.1 Candidatus Scatosoma sp.
CTGCGATATCATGAAATTTTCCGATAAAGCAACAGCTTTTGAAGCGGGAATACGCGCTATGCGCCCTGAAATCATCATTACGGACGAGCTTTCCGCGCAGGACTGTCAAGCCCTGCAAAAAGCGGTGTTTGCGGGAATTTACGTGCTCGCGTCCGCGCATTTTTCATCTATGGAATGGGTGCGCGAGCCTTTTTTGGGGCTATTCGAGCGATTTGTGCTTTTGGACGAGCAAGAACTTGGAAAAATCAAAGGAATATACGATCAAAAAGGCAGGGAGATCGCTCTATGATGCTAAAATTCCTTTTAGGGGTTGCCATCGTTGCATTAACGACCTTCGGCGGATATCTTTTGGCGAAAAAATATCGGCAAAGGAAGCAATTTTTTGCTCAATTATGGGAGTTTAACGAACGCTTTTTGAGTGAAATCGCCTATTATCGAAGACCCATTCGGGAGTTTGTTGCAGGGTACGCCTACCAAGGGGAATTTAATACCCTTTTGCAAGAATTTTTTTCGGGTATAGACGAGCGTTCGCCAAACGATCGCGCCATCTTCGATTTTCCCGATTATACCTTCTTGACGAAGGAAGAAAAAAATGCGGTGGAAGATTACTTTTTGATGCTTGGAAAAGGGGACAGTGTTTCGCAAAAGGGATACTTTACGGCGGTGAAAGATACTCTTTCCAAATTGCAGGCGCAGTCTGCGGACGCCTGTAAGCGATATGGAGATTTATACATCAAAATTGGATTTTTATGCGGGCTTTTGATTTTAATTCTCATTATTTAATTACGGAGACAACAGGATATGGATATTACGGTTTTATTTAAAATGGCAGCGATCGGGATCATCATAACGGTGATCTGTCAGATACTCAAAAAGTCCGATCGGGACGACATCGCAACGCTTGTCAGCATCGTGGGTCTCGTTATCGTGCTAACCGTAGTCGTTGGAATGGTTGGGGATCTTTTTGAAGAAATAAAACAAATTTTTCAATTGAATTAGGGGGCGTATGACGGAAATTTTTAAAATTATCGGCGTGGGTTTCGTTACCGCGATCGCGTCTATATTATTGAAGGGAACAAAGCCGGAATTATCGTTTGCCGTAACGGTTACGGGCGTTATTGTAATTCTGCTTTTTATCGCCGACTCCTTACGGGGCACGCTGTCGGTATTCTCTACGATCGCGCAAATGACGGGGGTGGAAAACGGGCTTATCAAAACTTTGCTCAAAATCATCGGCGTAGGCTATTTGACCGAGTTTGGCGCAGGGATTTTAAGCGATTTTGGCAGTAATGCCGTTGCGGACAAGGTCGTGCTTGGCGGGAAAATTGCCATTGTCGTTCTTTCTTTGCCCGTGATTGAAGGTTTGCTCACGCTCGTACAAGGTTTTTTAAAGCTCGTATGAAAAAATACCGAATTGTTTTATTCGCGATTTTTATAAGTTTATGCGCCATTCTTTTGCCTGATTTTTTCGCTGTTGACAGTGTTTGCGCCAAGGCGGAAACGGGCGGAGAAGAAGAGCTGAACGAAACGGTAAAGGAGCAAATCGAAAATTTAGATCTGCAAGCCCTGCAAGAGTATATAGACGGGCTGGGGCATTTTTCGGATAAAAAGGTAGGGGAACGGCTCATGGATTATATCCGAGGCGAGCCCATGGAGTATGAAAGCATCTTTAAACAAATCGGGACGGTTTTATTCTCCAAGATAACGGAAATTCTCCCCGCGTTTGCGTGTATTGCGGCAATTACCCTCCTTTCGGGGCTGATATCCACATTAAAGAGCGGGTCGAATATACGTACTTCGTCTGAAATGATCTTTCTCATAACGTATGCGGCGGCGCTAATCCCTTTGATTGCGGTGCTTGTCGAATGCTTTACGCTTTCCATGGAATGCGTTTCTTCCATGCAAACGCAAATGCAGATAGTTTTTCCTTTAATGCTAACGCTGATGGCGGCGAGCGGGGGCACGCTTTCTGCGGCGGTATGCCGCCCGGCAGTGGGGTTTTTCGCAACGAATATCGTTTCCGTCATTTATAGCGTGGTGTTTCCTATAACGATTGCCGTGATCGTCCTGTCTTTGGCGGGTAATTTCTCCAAAGAACTGAAAATCAATAAATTTACCGCCTTTTTTAAGAGTATCAATAAGTGGATCATCGGCGTTTGCGTTTCGGCTTTCGGGATATTCTTCACGTTGCAGGGGATTACGGCGGCGAATTACGACGGGATTGTCAGAAGAACGGCAAAATATGCGATTGGGAACGGTATTCCTATTGTCGGCGGCTTTTTGTCGGGCGGCTTTGATTTGGCGGTTGCGGGGAGTGTGTTGATCAAAAATTCGTTGGGCAGTATGAGTATTTTTCTACTCATTGCCATAATTTTTGAGCCTTTGATATTGCTTATATCCGTAAATATACTTTTGCGCCTGACCGCGGCGATTACACAGCCGTTCGGAGACGGAAAGATATCCGATTTTCTTGGGGAAACCGCAGAAAATCTGCATTACTGTACGGCGGGCTTGCTTTTTACGGCATTCTTGTATTTTTTGTCGATCATGTTAATGGTTTGTTCTTCGGAGGCATTGTTTTGAGCGCATATTTGTTAAGCGTTGTCGGTACGGTAATTTTATGCTCGGTTTTAACGGCGATTTTGCCGGAAGGAAAGACGGCGGGGCTCATCAAAGCGATTGTAAGAATCGCCTGCGTTTTGGCGATTGTCGCGCCTGTTTTGACTTTTTTTCAAAAGGGTACGCTTTCGGTAAACTCCGACAAAAAATCACAGAGTATTTTTTCTCAATCAGTCATAGACGGGGAGCGTGCGTTCATAAAGTATTACAGTGAAATGAGAGTTTCACAAGCGGAAGATGGGCTGGAAAAGGAGCTTTTAAAGACGTATGCTGTGCAGGCTACGGTTGCGATTGAGTGGGAGCTTCAAAGCCAAGAAATCGCGGAAAAATATAACGTCGATTTGATAAAAATCACGCAAATTCGTGTAGATACGGGCGGAAAAGCGGAAAAGGGGGTAATCGAAAACATGAGCGAATACCTAACGAAAAATTATTGCAGCGAGGTGTTGATTGAGTAAGATTAAAACGGATAACGGGCAGAAAAAGGGGATAATCTCGCGCATGGACGGCAGGGTAAAAGATCTGCTTTTGCTTTCCGCGTTAGCATTCATACTCGTTTTTGCGGCGTGGCAGATATTTCATACGGAAGAAACGGAAGAAGCCGTTGCCGTCAACGCTACCCAAACGGAAATCAAGGTTATTCGGCTTTTAGAAGAAATCGACGGGGTGGGAGACGCCAACGTCATCGTTTACGAAACGGAAGAAGGCGTAAAAAACGTGGTAGTCGTTTGCGAAGGTGCAAACGATTTGCGGGTGGTGATGAATATTCGGGGCGCGGTTGCCGCGGCGCTCGGAACGGAAGAAAAAGCGGTAAAAATTTATCAAAAAAAAGAGTAAAAAAGAGAAAGGAGATAAACTATGTCAAACAAAAAGAAGATTGTTTTAATGTCGTCTTTGGTGCTGTTGCTTGCGGCTACCGCCGTATTCAACTTCGTGTTCGCAAATTCGAGCACGGTAACGTCCGCGCAGGAAGGGGTAACCGCCGCAAATTATTTTACGACTTACCGTTCCGAACGCACGACTACGCGCAACGAAGAGCTGATCCAGCTTGACAGCGTTATCGCGCTGTACGACGTAGGCGATGAAAAGTACGAAGAAGCGACGGAAATGAAAATGGAAATCGTTGCGGCGATGGAAAAAGAACTCGTGTTGGAAAACATGGTAAAATCGCTCGGTTTTTCCGACGCTGTGGTCTCCGTTTCCACGGATTCCGACAACGTGAACGTGTTTATCAATTCGGCAGAATTGAATTACGATACGGCGCTTTCCATTTACAGCATGATGAAAAATGAAACGGGAATCGTCTCCGGGAATGTTATCATCATGCCCGTTTATGCGGAAAGCTGAAAAAAAGAAGAGAAAATATCTTCAAAACAGTAGAAATATTCGAAAAGATATGTTATAATAGTGCTACATATTATAAGGAGATTTTTTCGAATGTCCAATTTTAGATTTAGTCCAAATCATAACCAAGGCGGGAAAACCGTTTACAACGTCGGCATCGTGCGCAATATCGTAGCGCTTGCGGTAGCGGAAGTGGAAGGGACTGTTCCCGATGAACAAAGCAAAAAGAACGGGATTTCTCTTTACATCGAAAAGGACGGCGTATATGCAGACGTTTCCGTGGTAGTGAAATACGGTTATAACGTTCCCGAGCTTGCTTACCGTATCCAGCAATCGGTAAAACAGAGCGTTGAGAACATGACGCATTTCAAGGTAGCGAAAGTTGATGTGCATATTCTCGACGTGGTTTTCAGCGAGCCTGCCCACGCGGTGGAAGAACGCAAAGCGGAAGAACCCGCGGAAGAAAAAAATAAAGAGAACAATAACTAAATAGCCATGCGAAATCCCTTCCTAAGCGAAGGGTTTTCGTCGTTATTTATACGGAGAGACTTATGAGAAACGCAGCCAGAGAAGCGGCGCTCAATATCATATTTGCGCAGCAATTCAACACCGATTTTTTGGAAAAACTGAAAAAGAAAATATACAAGCAGTTCGCCTTAGAAGAAGACGATTTGCTTTTTGCCGCAGATCTTGTAGCAACCGTCGAAGAGCACTATGACGAACTCATTAAAGGCATTGAAGACGCTTGCCATCATTACCGCGCAGACCGTATCAATCCTACGGATAAGAGTATTTTGCTGATTGCAATGGCGGAAATTAAATATTTTGACGATATTCCCCCCGTTGTATCCGTATCGGAGGCGGCAGGGCTTGCGCGCAAATATTCTACGGACACCAGCGCTGATTTCGTAAACGGCGTGCTGGCAGGCGTTATCAATAAGTAACGCCTTGGAGAAGGATATGAAAATCATAGACGGAAAGGCGATCGCGGCGGAGCTTCGAGCGCAATTAAAGGAAAAAATCGAGCTGTTGGAAACAAAACCCGGGCTTGCGGTGGTGATCGTGGGCGAAGATCCCGCGTCCAAGTCGGATCGTAGCCATGTCGTTCTGTG
>JAZQLT010000122.1:0-7163 GCA_045542815.1 Candidatus Scatosoma sp.
CGTATCGCCATGCTCAAATACGGTATCAACAATATTAAAACGCTGTTTGAAAACGATACGCGGTTTTTGGAACAGTTTGAAGACTAAGCGGCAGGAAGTCGAGAAACTCAGTTTCTCGTCAGGACGAGCTGCCCGTTAAGCAAAGCATTATCAATGTTTTGTAGGGGCGAGATGAGCAAACGCATATGTCGGCGTTTGCGTTGACCGAGAACAATGTTTACATTACATTGTTCGAGAGGCGGGGGGCGGAAGTCCCTGCGAAAAGTACCCCTAAAAGCAACCGTTAGGTTGCGCCCATCAACGCCATAGGCGGTTTCTCGCCGTAAGGCGAACTAAAAAGGAGAAAAATCATGAAAGCACCTTTCAGTTGGTTAAAAGATTACGTAGATATAGATATTTCCGCACAGGAGCTTGCCGAAAAGCTCTTTTCCTGCGGGTTTGAAGTGGAAGAACTTTCCTATTTAGGGGAAAAGATTTCTCGCGTGGTGGTAGGGGAAGTGAAAGCGCTCACGCCCCATCCCGACAGCGACCATATGCAGATTTGTGTGGTGGATTGCGGGGAAGAATACGGCAGAGAATTGCAAATCGTTACAGGCGCACCCAACGTCTATGTGGGTATGAAAACGCCCTGCGCGCTCGATAATTCGACGGTGGTGGAAAGCAATCCCGCCATGCTCGAAAAAAATCCCGACGGGATTAAGAAAATCAAAAAAGGGAAGCTCCGCGGCGTGGAATCCTTCGGTATGCTCTGTTCGGGTGAAGAACTCGGTATCAACGACGATTTCTATCCCGGCGCGGAAGTGAATGGGTTACTGGATTTGGCAAAGGACGCGCCCGTGGGCGAAGATATTAAGAAAATCGTCGGCTTGGACGACTGGATTTTCGATATTTCCATTACGGCAAACCGCCCCGATTGTCAATGTATTTTGGGGATCGCGCGCGAAGTGGCGGCGGTCTTGAAAAAGCCCTTAAAACACCCCGAAGTTTCCTATACGGCGCATAAAACGAGCGCCGCGCCCGTTACGGTGGAAGTGCGCGCGCCCGAGCTTTGCCCCCGCTACGTAGGGCATTACGTGGAGAACGTACGGGGGGGCGAAACGCCCGCTTGGATGAGAAAACGGCTCGCGGTGTCGGGTATCCGTTCGATCTCTCCGATCGTAGATATCACGAATTTCGTGCTTCTGGAAATGGGGCAACCCATGCACGCGTTCGACGCGGACGATATCGGGGGCAGAACGATTATCGTAAGACGGGCGGAAAAGGGCGAAAAGATCGTAACCTTGGACGAAAAAGAATTTACTTTAACCTGCGACAATCTCGTGATCTGCGACGGAAATAAACCCGTGGCGCTCGCGGGGATCATGGGCGGGTTGAACAGCGAAATCAAGCCCACGACCAAAAACGTGTTCTTTGAATCTGCGAAGTTCGCAAGAGATAACGTAAGAAAGACCTCCCGTGCGTTGGGGCAGGCTTCCGATTCGTCCTCCCGTTTTGAAAAAGGGGTGGACGCCTACACGAACGGACTGGGTATGGCAAGAGCGCTGCATTTGATTGAAGTGCTTGGCTGCGGCACGGTAACGGAGCTTTGCCAAGATATCTGCGCAGCCGATTTCACGCCCCGCACCATGACGGCGAGTGTGTCGAAGATCAACGCGCTCCTTGGTATCACCGTTCCGAATGCGGAAATTCTTTCCATTTTAGAAAGATTGAATTTTAAACCTGTGATTGACGGAGACAGCCTGACGGTGGAAATTCCCGGGTACCGCGACGACGTGGACGGATATCCCGACCTTGCCGAAGAGATCATTCGTATGTACGGATACGAGCATATCACGCCGACCTTCTTGGAGAAAGCGAGCGTTACGGGCGGTGGATTGACGGACGAGCAAAAAAAGGAATTGCACCTTAAAAATCTTCTGCGCGTGCAGGGGTTCTCGGAAGCGTATAACTACTCTTTCTATTCCCCTAAGGATTTGGATTTGATGAAACTCCCCGAAGACGCCGCGGAAAGAAAGGCAGTGCGCATTCTCAACCCGATCAGCGAAGAGCTTTCGATTATGCGTACCTTCCTTGCGCCGTCCATGCTCATGAACGCCGTGCGCAATATTCGCCGCGGCAATGACGAAGGCAGGCAGTTTGAAGTGGCAAACACCTATTTCCCCAACGATACGGCGGCGGGCGAACAACCCGAAGAGAGAAAACATCTCGTGCTCGGTATCTGGGGCGGGAAAAACGATTTCTTTGATATGAAGGGTGCGGTTGAACGTATTTCGGAGATTTTCCACCTTCCCTTCACCTATCAAAGAGCGCAAAAAACCTACCTGCACCCCGGTGTTTCCGCGGAAGTGCTTTTGGACGGAAAAACGGTAGGCTGTATCGGTGAACTCGACCCTGCTATCGCTCTTTCGCTCGGTTTGGATAAGAAAGTATATCTTGGCGAGCTGGATTTGAATGCGCTGACGCTCGACGACGGCGTGCAGTATAAGAACCTGCCCAAGTTCCCCGCGGTAAAGCGCGACTTGGCGCTCCTTGCGGACGAAAAACTGACCTGTGCGGAGATTGAAGACGTGCTCATGCATTCCTGCAAATACGTTACGGAAGCCAAGCTTTTCGACGTATATCGCGGCGGGCAAGTGCCCGAGGGCAAGAAGAGTATGGCGTTTACCCTTACCTTTACGCCTGACAATAACGTAGAAAAGGCGTTCACGCCCGAAACGCTGGACGGGTACGTGAAAAAGATTTTGGGCAATTTGAAATTCAAGCTCGGCGTAGAGCTTCGTTAACCGTGAAAAGAGCGGAAAAAATCAAAACCTACGGGTTTTTCAACGTAGATAAACCGTCGGGGATCGTATCTTCCACGGTCGTTAATAAGATCAAATGGCTTTCGGGCGTGCCTTGCGGGCATATGGGTACGCTCGATCCTTTGGCGAGCGGCGTTTTGCCCGTCGGCGTTGGGAACGCAACCCGCCTTTTCGATCACTTTTTAGAAAAGGAGAAGGAGTACGTCGCCGAGTTCACTTTCGGTGTGGAGTCGGACACGCTCGATTCCACGGGAACGCTCGTGCAAGGGGGGCATGTACCCGACGAAAAGGGGATAAAGGACGTTTTGCCCACCTTTTTCGGGGATATCCTGCAAGTGCCGCCAAAGTACAGCGCGAAGAACGTTAACGGAAAGCGTGGGTACGACTTGGCACGTGCGGGGATAGAATTTGAGCTTCTGCCAAAGCAAGTGCATATCTACGGCATGGAGCTTTTAGAGCGTATCAGTGAAGATACCTTTCGTATCAAAATCCGTTGCGGCGGGGGAACGTATATCCGCTCGCTCGCGCGGGATATTGCCGCGGCTTTGGGGACGAAGGCGGTGATGAGCGCTCTGCGCCGCACGCAAAGCGGGATTTTTACGGTGGAAAACGCCGTGCCTTTTTCCTTTTTTGAAAGAGAGCCGAGCGTGGAAGAGTTAGAAACCTATTTAATCCCGACGGAAAGCGTGTTGCCGTTTGAACGGCTGGCACTTGGCGAAAAATCTTTGGACAAACTTTTTCATGGACAAACCGTTTCCGCGGAACAAGCGGACGGCGTGTATAAACTGTATCAGGGCGAGTGTTTTTACGGGCTTGCGGAAATTAAGCAGGGCAAAGCAAAGGCGAAAACGAAATTATGCTGAAAACGGTGTGGTTGACGGAACAATCGAATAGAAAACGTGGGGCGGCGATGCTTCTCGGCGGTTTCGACGGTCTGCATATCGGACATAGGGAGCTTCTGCGGCGCGCAAAGCAAAGCGGACTTCCCGTAGGACTGATGACGATTGTCGGCGGTAAGGAAAGGGAGAGCCTGTTCACCTTTGCCGAGCGAGAGAATATCTTTAAAAATGCAGGTGCGGATTTTGTGTTCGAGCTGCCGTTTTCGGAGATTAAAGCGCTTTCGCCCAAGGCGTTCGTCCAGCTTTTGGAGCGGGAATTTGCACCTGCGCTCTTTGTTTGTGGGGAAGACTTCCGCTTTGGGGCGGGGGCGGCGGGAACGCCGAAAATGCTCAAAGAGAGCACGCAGGTATGCGTGGAAGCTTTGCCGCTCGTAGAAATAGACGGAGAAAAGGTAAGCTCTACGCATATTAAAGGCTTGTTGGAAAAGGGGTATATAGAAAAAGCCAACGCGCTTTTGACGCACCCTTTCTTTTTAACGGGAGAAGTGGCGGAAGGTAGAAAAATCGGGCGCACGCTCGGTTTTCCCACGGCGAATATCGCTTATCCCAAGGGAAAGTTCCCTATCAAGAAAGGGGTGTATGAAACGCGGGTGGATTTGGACGGAAAGGTGTATAAAGGCATTACCAACTTCGGTTCGCGGCCAACGTTTCAAGACGATAGCGTTTGGACGGAAACCTATATAGACGGGTTTTCAGGCTCGCTGTATCAAAGGACAGTCAAGGTGGAATTCGTCCGCTTTTTGCGAGAGATTTGCCGCTTTGAAAATGCGGAAGAATTACAGGCGCAATTAACGAAAGACATAAGGCAGGTACGCGGTAAATGATAAAATTCGGTCCAAGCGGGAACTGTGAGAGCTTTTATGCGGAAGGCTTTTCGCATACGGAAGAATCGGCGGCATTCGTGAAAAAACGGGGGCTGGATTGTTTTGAATATTCCTTCGGACGGGGCGTTAGAATGTCCGAAGATAAGGCGATCTCGATCGGAGAAGCGTTTGCAAGGGAAGGGGTGGAGATTTCCGTCCACGCGCCCTATTTTATCAATTTTGCAAACCCTGACGACGAAATGGCGGCAAAATCCTACGGGTACGTGTTGGATAGTGCGAAAATGCTGAAACTCATGGGCGGGAAACGGGTGGTCTTTCACCCTGCCGCGCAAGGAAAAGCCACGAGAGAACAGGCGGTTGCCCTTACCGAAGAACGCTTAAAGATTTTGCGGGATTATATCTATCTCAACGATATGCAGGATTTGATATTTTGTCCCGAAACGATGGGCAAGCTTGCGCAGATCGGCACGGTGGAAGAGATTACCCGCTTTTGTAAGATTGACCCCGTATTTACCCCCTGTATCGACTTTGGGCATATCAATGCAAGAGAGCAAGGCTCGCTCAGCTCCGTGCGGGATTATAAAGACCGCTTGCAGTACATGATTGACGAACTGGGTTTTGAGCGCATGAAAAACTTTCACGCACATTTCTCCAAAATCATGTATTCCGCAAAGGGGGAGATTAAGCATTTGACCTTTGAAGACACGCTGTACGGACCGGAGTTTGAACCGCTGGCGGAAGCGTTAAAGGCGTTGGGGCTGGAACCGTATATTGTCAGCGAGTCCGCGGGAACGCAGGCGGAAGACGCATTATATATGAAAAAAGTATATTTCGGGGTATAAAAATCCTTGGGAATATATCGTACTATGCTTGACGAACGGTATTTTTTTTGATAAAATAGTGGTAAGAGGTAGTCCATGGTATATACGAACGGAAAAAAAGTATTAAACGCGTGCGGTTTGGACGCGGTGTACGTTTCCTGTGAATTTTTAATGCGTTATATCACAGGCTTCGCTGCGGAAAACGGCGCGGTGATCGTGGATAAGAACGGCACGACGCTCTACACCGACAGACGGTATATTGAGGCGGCGGAAAAGCTGTTTAAAGGTACGGAAGTAACCCCGGTATTAGAACCGCACGGTGAAGCGCTCAAACGCCTTGCGGGCTATAAAAGCGTAGGGATATCTTTCGGCGAAACCAGCCATGCGGAGTTTTTAAGCTTGGAAAAGGCGGGCGTTCGCGCGGTGGATATAGACGAGCATTTGCGCACGGCGATGATCGTGAAAAACGAATGGGAGCTTTCCTGTATTCAAAAGGCGTGCGAGATTGCGGAAGACGCGTTCTTGGCGCTCTTGCCGGAGATTAAGGAAGGCATGACGGAGACGGAAGTGGCGGCGCGGCTCGAATTTAACATGAGAAAATTCGGCGCGCAAGGCACTTCGTTCGATACGATCGTGGCGTTCGGTGCGCACGCGGCGGTTCCGCACCACGAAACGGGTACGCAAAAACTCAAATTTGGCGACGAAATCTTAATTGATTTTGGGTGCAGAGTCAACGGTTACTGTTCGGATATCACGCGTACTTTCCTGTTCGGCGACGATGGGAAACACGAGGAATTTAAAAAAGCGTATGAAGCCGTGCTTGCCGCACATAATTTGGTGTTGGAAAAGTTGGTAAGCGGCATGACGGGCAAGCAAGCGGACGCGATTGCAAGGGAGTATTTGACGGCGCAGGGCTACGGCGAGCTGTTCACCCATTCCTTGGGGCACGGTATCGGTTTGAATATCCATGAAGCACCTTCGATTAGTCCGAAAGGAGAAGCGGTGCTTGTCGATGGCATGGTATTCTCGGACGAACCGGGGGTATATAGCGTAGGCGAATACGGGATCCGTATCGAAGATACGGTCGCGCTGAGAGACGGAAAAGCAGTGAGCTTTATGTCCAAAACGGATAAGAAGCTCACGATATTATAAATAAAAAATATAAGCATATAAAGGAGAACAATTATGGCACAGATTTTGGCAGGCGATATTCGTAAGGGTGCAACTTTCGAGTACAAGAGCGGTGTTTACACCGTAACGGACTTCCAGCACGTAAAACCCGGTAAGGGTGCGGCGTTCGTTAGAACGACTTTGAAGAACGTAGTTACGGGGCAGGTGCTCTCCAACGAAACCTTCAACCCTACGACCAAGCTTGAAACCGCACAGGTAGAAACGAAGAAGATGACCTATTCCTACTTCGACGGCGAATTCTACGTATTCGTGGACGAAGAATGGAATCAGGAAAACCTTACCTTCGATCAGGTGGAAGACGCGCTTAAATATATTAAGGAAAACGACACGGTTACCGTGAAATTCCTTTACGGCAAGGCGTTCTCCGTTGAACCCGAAAACTTTGTAGAACTCAAAGTTATCGAAGCAGAACCCGGCGTGAAGGGCAACACCGCTACCAACGTTATGAAGAACGCGAAAGTGGAAACGGGCGCTACCATTCAGGTGCCTATGTTCGTAGAAGAAGGCGAAACCATCCGTATCGATACGAGAACGGGCGAATACATGAGCCGCGTTTAATATCTATGTGTGATTAACAATTGAAAATGCAGGGTATGCGCTATCCTGCATTTTTGGCGTACAAAACAA
>JAZQLT010000123.1:0-6017 GCA_045542815.1 Candidatus Scatosoma sp.
CGTCCCGGTTTTGAAGGCGGTCAGATGCCGATTGCACGTCGCGTACCTAAAAGAGGGTTCACCCACAACGGCAAAAAGGTATACGTCATTGTAAACCTTTCCGACCTTGCGGAACTTCCCGCAGGTACGGTTGTTGATTACGGTTTCGTTATGGCAAACGGCATGGCAAAAGAAGTGAAGAACAACTGCGGCCTCAAAGTTCTCGGTAACGGCGAACTCAAAGTTGCGCTCACCGTAAAAGCGGCGAAATTCTCCGAATCCGCAAAGGCTGCTATCGAAGCGGCTCAGGGCACGGCGGAGATTCTCTAATCGGAAAATTGTGGCACGGAAAATCGCGGATTTTGCGGTTTTCCGTAGTTCGCATTATTTCTCCCCCGGCGTTTTGCTCTGCAAAACGGAAAAAATACTCATAAACGGAGAAAAAAATGTTACAAACCATTATCAATGCCTTAAAGGTAAAGGAGATCCGGCGCAAAGTATATATGATGCTTTTGCTGCTTTTGGTCTTCCGTATCGGCTGTTTCATTCCGGTTCCCGGTCTGGACAGAACTACTTTTGAAGGTGCGATTGCCGGTAACGATTTCCTGACTCTTATGAGCAGTATCACCGGTGGTGCGCTTTCGCAGGGTACGTTGTTTGCTTTGGGTATCGGCCCTTACATCAACGCGTCCATTATCATGCAGCTCTTAAGCGTAGGTATTCCTGCGCTGGAAAGATTGTCCAAGCAAGGCGAAGAAGGCCGTAAAAAGATCGCGCAATATACGCGTTACGTTACGATCCTGCTCGCTTTGGTACAATCGATTGGTATCATCATCAGCTTCGGTAATAGCCAAGGCGCAATCCAGACCTCGTTGTTCTTCGGTAAAACGTGGCTTGCAGGCGTGTTCATGGCTACCGTTTACACCGCAGGCGCATTCATCGTAATGTGGCTGGGTGAAAGAATTACCGACTACGGCGTAGGCAACGGTCAGTCCATGATCATCTTCGTGGGTATCCTGTCCACGGCAGGCGCGCAAATCGTTGCAAAAATTCAGGCGATCCCTTCGGACGTTGGTCAGCTTTGGGATATTATCGCATTCGTTCTGGTTACTACGCTTGTCTTCTTTGCAATCATCTACGTAGATCTTTCCGAGAGAAAAGTTCCCGTACAGTACGCAAAGCAGATCAAAGGCAGAAAGATGTACGGCGGTCAGTCTTCCGCAATTCCTATCAGAATTTCGGGTGGCGGCGTTATGCCCCTTATCTTCGCGTTCTCGATTTTGAGCTTCCCTCAAATGATCGCGAGCATGATCAAAGGCGGCGACAACGGGTTCAATATCTGGTGGACGAACTGGATGTCGGCTTCGGCAGAGGGCTGGGGCGCAGTGGTATATTCCCTTGTGCTTTGCCTTTTGATTTTCGCCTTCTCCTTCTTCTATGCGCAGATGCAGTTCAACCCCGAAGACGTATCCAAGAGCATTCAGCAAAACGGCGGCTTTATTCAGGGCATCCGTCCCGGTAAAGCAACGGAAGCGTATCTGAAAAAGATTTCCAACCGTATCACGCTGTTCGGCGCTATTTATCTTTCGCTGGTAGCATTCATTCCTTCCGTTGCGTTCGCATGGGCGTCGTTCGACCTTGTCAACGTATTCTCTACGACGGGTATCCTTATCGTAGTATCCGTAGCGATGGAATTTGAAAAGCAGCTGCAAGCGCAGATGATGATGAAGAATTACAAAGGATTTTTGAAATAAGAAATAACCGTTGCGCTTCACCGAAAGGTGGAGCGTGAAGGTTGCAAAAAAGAAAGACTGATTGTAATTTTAAAAAAGAGAGGTAAAATATGAACATCATTTTACTCGGCGCGCCCGGCGCAGGGAAGGGAACGCAGGCATCGAAAATTTCCGATAACTACAAGCTTCCCCATATTTCTACGGGCGACATTTTCAGAGAAAACATTAAAAATCAGACCCCGATCGGGTTGCTCGCAAAATCGTACATCGACAAAGGCGCGCTCGTTCCCGACGAAGTAACCTGCAAAATCGTAGAAGAACGTATTGCAAGGGCGGACTGTGCAAACGGCTACATGCTGGACGGTTTCCCCCGCACGATCGCGCAGGCAGAAGCGTTGGATCAGATCACGAAGATTGATCTCGTTATCAACATCGACGTGGATCAGTCCTTGCTTTTGGACAGACTTTGCGGCAGACGGGTTTGCAAGGATTGCGGCGAGAGCTATCACGTTTCGAGACTCAACGGCGAAACGAAGTGTGCGCGTTGCGGCGGCGAATTGTACCAGAGAAAGGACGACAATCCCGAAACGGTGCAGAGCCGTTTGGACGTATATAACGCACAAACGTCTCCCCTGATCGAGTATTATACGAAGAAAGGGGTGCTCTTCAACGTCGTAGGCAACACGACGCCCGAAGACGTGTACGAAAAAGTTTCTAAAAAGCTTGACGCCTTGAAATAAGGAAAGTATGATTCACGTAAAGAGCGAAAAAGAAATAAATCTTCTGCGCGAGCCCTGTAAAATCGTTCGCGACACGCTGGATTTCGTCGGTTCGAGAATACAGGCAGGCATGAGCACGAGAGAGGTGGACGAACTCGTCGAGCGGTATATCCGCGCTTCGGGGGCGAACCCGTCCTGTCTTGGCTACGGCGGGTTTCCCGCTTCGGCTTGCGTTTCGGTCAACGAGATGGTCGTGCACGGCATTCCCGACGACCGCATTTTAAAGGAAGGCGACATCGTCAGCGTAGATATCGTAGCGGATAAGCACGGTTACCACGGCGACGCTTGCAGAACCTTTTGTATCGGCAAGGTTTCGCCCGAAGTGGAGAAGCTTGTCAAGGTAACGGAAGAATGTTTCTTTAAAGCCATTCAAAACCTTCGCGCGGGAACCCCCCTGTACGATATCGGGTATGCAGTGCAAACGCACGCGGAATCGCACGGGTACGGCGTAATCCGTTCCTATACGGGACACGGTATCGGCAAAGAAATGCACGAAGATCCGTCCGTTCCGAATTTCGGAAGAAAGGGTACGGGTGTACGCTTGAAAGCGGGTACGGTGCTGTGTATCGAACCCATGGTCGCGATGGGAACGTGGAAGGTACGTCTTCTTAGCGACGGCTGGGGTGCGGTAACGCTGGATAATAAGCCTGCGGCGCACTACGAAAACACGGTAGTCGTACGCGAAGACGGCGTGGAAATACTGACTTTATAAAAATAATCATCAATCCGCATAGCCAAACTGTGCGAAGAAAAAAATCGGAGGGAGTTTCTGTGTCCAAAGACGACGTAATCGAAGCGGAAGGGAAAGTAGTGGAAGCGTTGCCCAACGCAACCTTCAAAGTACAGCTTTCCAACGGCCATACTATCACGGCGTATATTTCCGGAAAGCTCAGAATGAACTATATCAGAATCATCGAGGGCGACACGGTAAAATTGGAAATGAGTCCGTATGATCTGACGAAAGGCAGAATCACGTGGCGCAGCAAGTCGTAATTTACGGCGATAAAGAGTTTAATTAACAAGGAGAAAAACAATGAAAGTAAGACCTTCTGTAAAGCCTATGTGCGATAAATGCAAAGTTATCAAGAGAAACGGCAGAGTTATGGTCATCTGCTCCAAGAGCAAGAGCCACAAGCAAAGACAGGGCTAATTTGGCAAAATATCCGAGAAAAAGTACCGCAAAACGCTTGACAGACCTTGACAGAATATGGTAAAATGTTATTTGCCGTAATTTGGGGATTATCGCGCGGAAGCGGGAAATTTTCTCAAAACGAATAGTGTAATCAAACTGAGTTTCCGTGAGAAAATACGGAAATTCAGCTTTGTTGCGTTTTCAAGTAAATGGATTTTGGCGGGTTTTTTACCACGGACAAGGTCCAAGAGAACGCTTGATTACGAAAATAATACAATGTTCTTGTACAGGCATTTTCCACTGCCGAGCAAGACCATTCGTTGGCGATATACAAAAACAAAAAAAGAATTAAAAAACGGAGGAAAGAAAATCTATGGCACGTATTGCCGGTGTGGATTTACCCAGAGAAAAGAGAGTCGAAATCGGTCTGACCTATATCTACGGTATCGGACTTACGACTTCCAAAAAGATTCTCGCGGAAACGGGCATCAATCCCGATACGAGAGTAAAAGATCTCGACGAGAACGACGTTTCCAAGCTTAGAGAATATATCGATCACAATTTGAGAGTAGAAGGTGAACTTCGCAGTGAAGTATCCCTTAACATCAAGCGCCTTATGGAAATCGGTTGCTATCGCGGCATCCGTCACAGAAAGGGCTTGCCCGTACGCGGACAGAGCACGAAGAGACACGCTCGTACGCGTAAAGGTCCTGCACGCGCGATCGCAGGCAAGAAGAAATAATAGAGGAGGCGATTAAAGATTATGGCACAAGTAAAGAAAGTCGCTTCTCGTAAGCGCAAAGAACTCAAGAAAATCGACAAAGGACAGGTTCATATTCAGTCCACGTTCAACAACACGATTGTAACGGTAACGCATATGAACGGTAACGCGATCTCCCAGTCCAGCGCAGGTGCGCTTGGCTACAAGGGCAGCAGAAAGGGTACGCCTTTCGCAGCGCAGATGGCAGCGGAAACGGCTGCAAAAGCGGCGAAAGAACACGGTCTTAGAACGGTTGAAGTGTACGTTAAAGGCCCCGGCGCAGGCAGAGAATCCGCAATTCGCGCACTCTCCGTATGCGAACTGGAAATCACGTTGATCTCCGACGTTTCCCCCATCCCCCACAACGGATGCAGACCCCCGAAGCGTCGTAGAGTTTAATCAGGAGGCAGTAAAGAGTTATGGCTAGATATAGAGAAGCTAAATGTAAACTTTGCAGAAGAGAAGGCGGCAAGTTGTTCCTTAAAGGCGACAAGTGCTACATGGAAAAATGCCCGTTCAATAAGCGTCCGGTTGCTCCCGGTCAGCACGGCGCGGCAAGAAAGAAAGTATCCGAATACGGCTTGCAGCTTCGCGAAAAGCAGAAGACCAAGAGAATTTACGGCGTACAGGAAGGTCAGTTCCGTAAGTATTACGAAATGGCAGACCGCATGAAGGGCGTAACGGGTGAAAACATGCTCGCGCTCCTTGAAAGACGTCTTGACAACGTAGTGTTCAGAATGGGTATCGCTCCTTCCAGAACGCTTGCTCGTCAAATCGTAAGCCACGCGCACCTTTCCGTAAACGGCAGAACGGTTACCGTTCCTTCCTACATCGTGAAAGCAGGCGACGTGATCGTCGTTAAGGAAAACAGAAAGGGCAATAAGTATTTTACCGCGCTCAAAGAAACCAAAGCAAGCAACACCCTTGTAAAGTGGGTTGAGTTTGACAGAGAAAAACTTGAAGGAAAGGTATTGGCTCTTCCTACCAGAGAAGATATCGACAGCCAGATTGCAGAGCATATGATTGTCGAATTGTACTCCAAATAATTGACTATAAGGAGGTAACATAATGATCGAAATGGATATGCCCAAGCTCGAAGTGCTTGAAAACGACGACTTTTATGCAAAAGTAGTGTGCGAGCCCTTGGAGAAAGGTTTCGGTCTTACTATTGGAAACTGCTTGAGAAGAATTTTGCTTTCTGCATTGCCCGGCGCGGCGGTGGAAGGTATTAAGTTCCTTGACGGCAGCGTTAAGCATGAGTTTTCCGCTGTAACGGGTATCAAAGAAGACGTTACGGAAATTATCCTTAATTTAAAGACGCTTGCAATTAAAACGAAGGTTATCGATAAAGATTACGAAAAAGAATTGCACATCTGTAAAGAAGGCCCTGCTGTATTGACGGGGAAAGACCTGAATATTGATGCGGAAATCGAAGTAATCAACGGCGATCAGTACATCTGCACGATCGACGAAGGGGCGAAGCTTGATATCGAGCTCACCATCGGCCGTGGCAGAGGTTATAGACCTGCAAAAGAAAACAAGAAACCCGTCATCGATTATATTGCGATCGACTCGATCTACACCCCCGTACAGAAAGTCAACTACACCGTAGAACCTACGAGAGTTGGTCAGGC
>JAZQLT010000124.1:0-10779 GCA_045542815.1 Candidatus Scatosoma sp.
CTGCTGATTACGAATCAGCTGCTCTACCGACTGAGCCACAGTAGCATTGTTCCTTCGAACAGCTTATTCATTATACCTAATCAAAAAGAAAAAAGCAAGCGTTTTTCCGTATTTTTCGAAAAAATTTTCACGGGGAGACAAGTTTTTTTATTTCACGGCTTTTTTCACAAAAAAATACTTTGCTTTTCGGGGGTGGGGTAAAGCAACCCATGTACCTTTTCCGCAAAAATATCCCGTGCAAAGCATTCCTTGGCTACGCCCGAAAGTCCGTCTTCATCATGTGCGCGGGCAATTACGGGCAAAGGGGAAAGGGCGAGTGCGGATAACGCGTCTCCACGGTCTTTTTTTGCCGCCAAAACACGCAGATATAAAGGAGTTTGCAGGCTTTGGCGGATGAGCGTTTCTTCAATATTTAACAGATTTTGCAGAGCAATTCGGCGTATGCGCGAAGAAGTGTAGCGCGCGGAGGTAAGCGCTTTTTCCAGCGTTTCTTTGCTTTCTGCCGCTTTTTTGAAGGCGTTTTCCAGTCCTTCCGTGCAATCGCAAACCCGCGCGATCTCTTCCGCAGATTTACAAAGCAGGGCGTATTTTTCCAAGCCGTCCAGCCTGTTTTCGAGCGTTTTGGGCAAGTCCTTTTCCACAAAGTCGGGAAGTTGTCCACTCAAAGGCGTATTTGTCGAAAGAGCGGCGCGGATGGCGCTTGCGGAAGAATACTTTTCCTGCAAATCGCTATCCTTATACCCCCCGCCGATTCGTTGGACGGGCAAAATATCTATATCCGCGCCTGCGGTCAATATCGCGCGCGTGTATTCAAGCCCCAAAATATTATTCGGCGAGCAAAGCAAGTCAAGGGGAAGAAATCCCGCCCAAGCCTGCGCCCGCGCTTTGGGATAGCTCGTGCCTTCCGCAACGCTTCGTTTGATTTTTTCGGACACTTCCTGCGGCTCGTTGTTCAGATATCTTGCTCCGAGCAAGAAAGCGCTCTTATCGGCGGTTTCCGCGCCGAAAGCAAGCGTCTTCACCGCAGGGATTGCGGAGAGCAGGGAGATTGCGCCCTTTGCGAAGAGTTCTGCGTTGGAAGTGGCGAACACGGTAGGGAGCTCCACCACGATATCCGCCCCGCTAAGCACCGCGTGCCGTGCGCGGGTGTATTTATCTAAAATTGCCGCTTCGCCCCTTTGCACAAAGTTGCCGCTCATAGCGCAAAGCACGGCGTCTGCGCCCGAAAGGCGTTTTGCCTGCTCTAACTGATATAAGTGCCCGTTATGAAAGGGGTTGTATTCACAAATAATTGCGCAAATTTTCATTTTATTTCTTTTTAATCCCTTTACAATAAATAAAATGTGTGATATAATAAAAAGGACGGACAAAATCGTATCGTCAAAACTATTATATACCAAAACGAAAAATAAATAAAGCGTTTGAGGAGATAAATTATGAGAAATATTCTTGACGAGATCAAGGCAAAAGCAAAAGCGCTCCAAAAAACCATCGTGCTTTGCGAAGGTGAAGACAAAAGAGTGGTAAAAGCGGCGGCAGACGCTACGAAAGAAGGGGTTGCAAAAATCGTTCTGCTCGGCAACGAAGCGGAAATTAAGGCGGCAAACCCCGAAATCGATTTGACGGGCGTTACCGTGATCGACCCCTTGACTTCGGACAAACTGCCCGAATATAACGCAAAGCTGTGCGAGCTTCGCGCTTCCAAGGGCATGACCCCCGAACAAGCGGCAAAGCTTTTGCAAGACGGCACGTATTTCGGCGCGATGATGTTGAAAATGGGGGACGTGGACGGCTTGGTTTCGGGTGCGTGCCATTCTACGGCAAATACCCTTCGTCCCGGGCTTCAAATCATCAAAACGGCAAAGGGCGTGTCTTCGGTATCCAGCTTTAATCTCATGATTTGCCCCCCTCAGGGCAATCCCTATTGTCCCGACGGTATGGTCTTTTTCGCAGACTGTGGGCTGAACCCCACTTATACGAGCGAAGGACTTGCAGAATGCGCGATTGCTACGGCAAACTCCGCAAAAGCGATTGCGGGGATTGACCCGAAAGTGGCTATGCTTTCCTTCTCCACGATGGGCAGCGCAAAGCACGACAACGTTACGATGGTGGCGGAAGCGGTGAAGATCGCAAAAGAAAAAGCGCCCGAACTTAAGCTCGACGGCGAGTTGCAGTTCGACGCGGCGATCGTACCTTCCGTTGCGGCGTTAAAGGCACCCAACTCGGACGTTGCAGGCAAGGCAAACGTATTTATTTTCCCCGATTTACAGGCGGGCAATATTGGGTATAAAATCGCAGAACGTCTCGGCGGGTTCATGGCGGTAGGTCCTATCTGCCAAGGCTTTGCAAAGCCCTTGAACGATCTCTCTCGCGGTTGTAAATCCGAAGATATCGTTGCGGCGGTTGCAATTACGGCGTTGCAAACACAGTTATAAGAAAAGGAGAAAAATAAATGAAAGTTCTGGTTATAAACTCCGGTAGTTCTTCCTTAAAATATCAGCTTATCGATATGGAAACGGAAGGCGTTATCGCAAAAGGGAACTGCGAACGTATCGGTATCGACAATTCCAAGCTCACGCATAAGGCAAAAGGCAAAGAGATTGTGATCAGGGAAGATATGCCCGATCACAACGTGGCGGTTGCGCTCGTTTTGAAAGAGCTTACGGACGCGGAAAACGGCGTTATCGCTTCGATGGACGAGATTGACGCGGTAGGGCATCGTGTAGTTGCTTCGGGCGAAGCGTTCAAACAGCCTACGCTCGTAAACGAAGAAACCATGCGGATCATGGAAGAGATCAAAGATCTCGCGCCCTTACATAACCCTGCGGCAATCGTGGGTGTGAAAGCGTGTCAGGCGGCAATGCCCAACAAGCCTATGGTGCTGGTATTCGATACGGGCTTCCACTTCACCATGCCCGATTATGCGTATATGTACGCAATCGATTACGCCGATTACGAAAAGTATAAAATCAGAAGATACGGTGCGCACGGGACAAGCCATAAATTCGTTTCGCAGGAAGCGGCAAAATACCTTGGTAAAAAGCCCGAAGAACTGAAAATCATCACCTGCCACCTTGGTAACGGTTCGTCTATCACGGCAGTGGACGGCGGGAAGTGCGTAGATACTTCCATGGGTTTCACCCCGCTTGCGGGCGTGCCTATGGGTACGCGCAGCGGCGATATCGATTTCGCGGCGGCGGAATACCTTGCGAAAAAGGAAGGCATGGACGTTTCTCAAACGCTCAATTACTTGAACAAAAAGAGCGGTATGCTCGGTGTATCGGGCGTTTCCAGCGATTTCCGTGATTTGACGGCGGCGAGCGAGCAAGGCAACGCGCGTGCAAAGCTTGCGCTGGATATGTTCTCGTATGCGTGCAAGAAATACGTGGGCGCGTACGCGGCGGCGATGAACGGTGTGGACTGTATCGTTTTCACGGCGGGCGTTGGGGAAAATACCGAGTGCGTTCGCGAAGCGATCTGCGAAAACATGCAGTACTTGGGCTTGGAGATTGACAAGGAAAAGAACTTGACCAAGAACAACGGTTCTATCCGCGATATTACGGGAAAGAACTCCAAAGTCAAGGTTTTAATCATTCCGACCAACGAAGAGCTTGTTATTGCAAGAGAAACGGTGGAATTATTATAAAAATTCCCAAATTTCCCCGAAAAATAAGTTGACAAAGTTTTTCAAATATACTATACTTGTAAAGTCGGTTTTATAATGATTATAGATATCAGAAAACTCAATGCACAAAAAAAGTATGCAGGGCATATGGAACTGGAATATTCCGCTCCTGAAACGCTGATTGAAATTCCGCTCGTGAAGTTCGCTTCGCCTGTGAAGATTGTCTTTGATTACGATTTGTACGAAGACGATTCGCTTGAAATTCGCGGTACGGTTTCCTATCGGCTGGAAGGGCAGTGCTCTCGCTGCTTACAGGAAGCGTTTGCGGAAGTGGAAGGCGAACTTGACGCGTATTTCGAGTGTCGTAAAGACTACGAAGACTACGGATATACGAACGGGATCGTCGATTTAAAGAAAGCCGTGGAAGACGCTGTGATGGCGAGCATGCCGTTCACTCTTTCCTGCGGAAAAGATTGCAAAGAGATATCCTATAAAGAATAAACCGCCCATCAAATCGAAGAATTAAAACAAGAGGTGTTAAAATGGCAGTACCTAAGAGTAAACAATCCAAGAGCAGAACGAACAAGAGATTCGCAAACTACAAAGCAACGGCAGCAACGCTCGTTGAATGCCCTCATTGCCACGAATACAAGGAAGCACACCGCGTTTGCAAGAACTGCGGTTACTACGACGGCGTAGAAGTGGTTGCACAGAAAGAAGACAAAAAGGACTAATTTCGTCTAATGCAAAATCATCAGACGGGTGGCGTTTAGCACCCGTCTTTTTGCGTTGCAAAGCATTTTGCCGTAAAAATCAACCTAACCTTTTCTTGACAAAAACAGGTCAGCCGTGGTATAATTTTGTCAAAGGAGCATAGTATGAAAGAAAAATTTTCGGTAACGGGAATGAGCTGCGCCGCCTGTTCGGCGGGGATAGAGCGCACGCTCTCCAAAGCAGACGGGGTTAAAAAAGCGGAAGTTTCCCTGATGGGGGAAAGTATGGTCGTAGAATACGACGAAACGAAGATTTCCCGCGCGCAGATCATTGAAAAAGTCGTAGAGCTTGGCTACGGTGCGTCCGTTTTCGACGAAAACGTGTTAAAAGAACGCAAGCCGCAGCCCGATCGTTTGAAAAAGCGTCTTTTTATCTCCTTATTTTTTCTCTTGCCCTTGATGTATTTCTCCATGGGCGGCATGATCGGTTTGCCGCAGCCTAATGAAAAGATAAGCGTTACGGTGCAGATGCTTTTAGCACTTGCCGTTATCGTTGTAGATTTTAAATTTTTCACGAGCGGCACGAAAGCTTTGTTAAAGCGAGTTCCGAATATGGATACGCTCGTGGCGATGGGTTCGACAGTCTCATTCTTATATAGCTTGGTTTACACCGTTTTGCTCTACGCAAATAAGGTTTCTCACGTGCATATGTTCTATGAGTCGGCGGCGATGATTTTAACGCTCGTAACGCTTGGGAAATGGTTGGAAGAAAAATCTAAACGCAAGACGGGGGACGAGATAGAAAAGCTTATCAAGCTTATGCCCAATACGGTAACGGTAGAGAGAAACGGCGTGGGGGTTAAGCTCCCGTTTTCGGATATCGCGCAGGGCGACGTTTTGATCGTGAAACAGGGCGAATATATCCCCGTTGACGGGAAAGTTTTAGAAGGCCACGGCTTTATCGATCGTGCGGCAATCACGGGAGAAAGCATGCCCGTGGAAGTGCAGGAAGGGGATAGCGTAACGGGCGCGGACATCGTAAAGAGCGGATTTTTAAAAATCCTTGCGGAAAAAGTCGGCGCAGACACCACCCTTTCTCAAATCGTAAAAATGGTAAAAGAAGCGGGGGCAAGCAAAGCGCCACTGCAAAAAATTGCGGATAAGATAGCGGGCATTTTTGTGCCTACGGTAACCTTGATCGCACTGTTCACCTTTATGATCTGGTTGGGAATTTCTAAGGAAATTTCTATCGCGGCAAATTATGCGATCAGCGTTTTGGTGATTTCCTGTCCCTGCTCGTTGGGGCTTGCTACGCCCGTAGCGGTGATGGCGGCAACGGGGCGCGGAATGTCGCTCGGTATCTTGTACAAGGACGCCGAAGCGCTCCAAAAAGCCAAGGATATCAATTGCGTTTTGCTTGACAAAACGGCAACTCTGACAATCGGTCAGCCCAAGGTTACCGATTTCGTGGCGTACAAAGGAAATGAAACGGAGCTGTTGCGTTTGGCGGCGTCTATCGAGAGCCGTTCTAACCACCCGATTGCGGAATGTATCCGCGCGTTTTCGGAAGAACGGGCAGGGCAGGTACGCCTTGAACCGTCCGAATACGTTTACGAGACGGGCAAAGGGGCAAGGGCTGTTTTTGACGGAACGACCTATTATTTGGGCAACCGACGCTTGGTTAAAGGAATAGATGAAAAGAAGGCGTACGCCTTGGAAAAAGAATATTCCAAGCAAGGAAAGACGGCAGTCTATCTTGCCTGCGATAAAGAGCTGTTGGCTGTGTTTGCGCTGGCGGATACGCTCAAAGACGAGAGCGCGCAGGCGGTCGCCGATTTGAAAGCCTGCGGCATACGCGTCGGCATGCTGACGGGGGATAACGAAAACGTAGCAAAAGCGATTGCCGAGCAGGTGGGCATTGAAGACTATTTTGCCGAAGCACTGCCCGAAGATAAGGCGAAGGCGGTGGAACGCGTGCGTTCCGTGGGCGCTTTCGTTGCCATGGTAGGCGATGGAATAAACGATAGCCCTGCGTTAAAGCAAGCGGATATCGGCGTAGCGATGGGCAACGGTACGGATATCGCCATGGACGCGGCAGACGTGGTATTATCGCGCGGAGATTTACGCTTGGTGCATACCATGGTCGAGTTGAGTAAGGAAACCGTACGCAATATCAAGCAAAATCTGTTCTGGGCGTTTTTCTATAACTGCGTGGCGATTCCCATCGCCGCCGGGGTGTTTTCCTTTGCGGGGATTACGCTCAATCCCATGATTGCGGCGGCGTGCATGTCTTTAAGCTCGCTGTTCGTGGTAACCAACGCACTGCGGCTTATGAGATTTGGAAAGAAAACGATAAAAACGGAGATGAATACAATGCAAAAAACCATGAAAATCGAAGGTATGATGTGTCAGCACTGCGTTGCGCACGTAACCAAAGCGTTGCAGAGCGTGAAAGGGGTAGCGCAGGTGGAAGTCAACTTGAAAAAGAAGACGGCAACCGTTACTTTGGAGAGTGGTGTTTCGGACGAAACTTTGACGAATGCGGTCGTGGAAGCAGGTTACGAAGTCAAAAAGATCTCGTAAAAATACTACAAGAACGCATTAAAATATACGGAAAAGACTGCTTTGAGACTGGTCCAATTCAGTCTTGAGCGGCTAAACGACAAAACGGGCGAAGGAATGACAAAATAAAACAGAAAAGAATACTTGCACATATGTTATCCTGTTGTCAAATCCATTGGGAGGACGAACATATGTCGCAAATGTTACTTTTAGATAAACGCACACAAGGTCTAATCGAGGATTACGTTCCGCAAGGGGATATTCTCGAAGGCGTTGTGTGCTTTTTTTCCGTATTCGCGGATTATACGCGGGTGAAAATTTTGTCCGCGCTTGCAATCAGCGAATTATGCGTTACCGATCTTTCGCGCATTTTGGATATCAACCAAACCACCGTTTCGCATCAGCTCCGCTTTTTAAAGAGTGCGGGGATCGTCAAGAGCTGTCGGCAAGGTAAAATCGTCTTTTACAGTCTTGTCGATGACGCGGTAAACGACGTAATTTTGAAAGGAATAGAGTTTTTAGGCTGTTAAATATAGTTTTTCCTTGTATTTCCTTGCAAAAATTCTTTTTTTGGTATATAATAATGTCGTATGCGCGATTTAAAAGAAAAACTTAGCCTGCTACCCGATAGCCCCGGTGTGTATATCATGCTGGACAAGGACGGATTGGTGATCTACGTCGGCAAAGCCCGTATTCTCAAAAACAGAGTACGGCAGTATTTTCACGCTTCGGCAAAACCCGAAAAGGTGCTTGCCATGGTGGAGAATATCGACGATTTTTATTATATCATCACGCAGACGGAGATTGACGCGCTTGCGCTGGAAAATAACCTGATTAAAAAGTATAAGCCCAAATATAACATACTTTTAAAAGACGATAAGACCTATCCGTATATCAAGGTGCATACCAAGGAAGACTATCCGCGGGTTTCGGTTACGAGAAAGATTAAAAAGGACGGAAAATACTTTGGTCCGTACATGGGTGGGGTGCGTTGCGCCGATATTTTGGATATCATCGGCTCGGTGTATAACGTGCGCACTTGTACCACTGTGATCGGCGAGAAGCCCAAAAAACCCTGCCTTGCGCACCATTTAAAACGCTGTCTTGCCCCGTGCGCGCACGCGTGTACGAAGGAAGAGTACGGCGAAAGGGTGAAGCGAGTGCTTTCCTTTTTGGACGGAAACTATGAAGAAGCGGAAGATATTTTGAAGAAAAAAATGCTCCGCTTTGCCGAAAGCGAAGAGTTTGAGCTTGCGATGGAGTATCGTGAAAAGCTGCACATGCTTTCCAAACTCAAATTGAAGCGTATCACTGCGTTAAACCGCGCTATCAACGCGGATATCATCGCGTTGAAGACCAACTTTATCTATTCCGCCGCAAACGTACTCATCACCCGCAGCGGGATTATGCAAGGGGGAAGCAATTTTGCCTTGGAAGACGGCTCGTTTTCGGAAACGGACGCACTCACGGCGTTTATCGCGCAGTTTTATACCGCGCATGAATTGCCTGATGAAATCATCGTGCAGGATTTTTGCGAAAAGGAGCTGCTGGAACGCTACTTTTTGGAACGCTTTGAGAAAAAAGTGCTCATTACCCAAGCCAAGCAGGGCGTTAAGAAGCAGCTTTTGGATATGGCGGAAAAGAATGCGGCGGAATATCTTTCCAAATCGATTGATAAGATTAAGCATAAGAATGATATGACGAAAAACGCCTGCGTTCGGTTAAAGGAAATTCTTGGCTTGAAGAAATATCCAAAGCGGATGGAGTGCTACGATATCTCGAACATCAGCGGCGTGGATAAAGTAGGGTCTATGGTCGTATTTATCGACGGCGAAGCGGATAGAACGGCATACCGCCGCTTTAAGATAAAAACGGTGGAAGGCGCAAACGATTACGCGTCCCATCAAGAAATGATGCGCCGCCGTTTGGCGAAGCTGGGCACGGAGGAAGAAGCACGCTTTCCCAAGCCCGATCTTATCATCATCGACGGCGGTAAGGGGCAGCTTTCCGCGGTCAAAGAAGTGTTTGACGAAGCGGGGATTACGGATATCGAGCTGATAGCCCTTGCCGAACGGGAAGAAGAAGTGTTTACCCTTTTTAGCGAAGAGAGTATCCGTATCGACCATAGAGATTACGCGTTGAAAATGTTACAGCGTATCCGCGACGAGGCGCACCGTTTTGCAATCACCTATTTCAGGAGCCTGCACTCCAAGCGCAATCTTGCGTCCGTGTTGCAGGAAATCGACGGCGTAGGCAAGAAAAAGCAAAAAGCCCTTATGGAAAAATTCGGCACGATCGATAAGATTATAAGTGCTACGGAAGAAGAACTTTGTCAAGCGGAGGGGATAGGCCCCGAGCTTGCGAAAAAAATTTGGAGTTATTTTAGAGAAAGTTTATGAAAAGAGAATTGCAGTACCCGCTTATTGTATCCGATTTTGACGGAACGCTCGTCAATAAAGACGGCACAATCTCCCCAAGCAATATACAGGCCATTCAAGAATATATTGCGGCGGGGGGCGCGTTCGCTATTTCAACGGGACGGTTGCCTGTGGGGATTTTACCCCGCGCGAACGAGCTTGGGTTAAAAGGTATGCTTTGCACCTGCCAAGGCACGATTATTATGGATATCCAAAGCAAGGAAGTGATCTCATCGGAAAAACTCCCTTACGAAATTACTTTACAAGTCGTGCAAAAAATGGAAGAAATGGGGTTGCATATCCATCTCTACGATCTTTGGGATTATTATTCGAACATGGACGACGACGCTTTGAAGCTGTACGAAAGCATTGTAAAGTGTAAGGCAAAGCGTGTGGTGGATAAACCGCTTTCCGAGTTTGTAAAAGAGCACAAATTCGAAGCCTATAAACTTCTTGCCATGATGCATAAAGAAGATAACGAACGGGTGTTTAACGCGCTTGTCAAAGAGAATTTTGCGGGCTGTGCAATCACCAAGAGCGACGAGTATATGGTCGAAGTCATCAACGCGAAGTACTCTAAGGGCACGGCGGTGGAATTTTTGGCGAAGCATTATGGTGTGCCCTTGGAAAGGACGATTGCAATCGGCGATCAGCTTAACGATTTGCCCATGATTCAAAAGGCGGGGCTTGGGATCGCGGTCAAGAACGCGAACGAAAGCTTGAAAAAAGAAGCGGACTGTGTTTTTGACTATACCAACGAAGAAGGCGCAGTCGGGAAGATTATTGAAAAGTACGCTTATACGAAAGCATAGGAAGAGAAGAGATGTTAGAAATTTTAGCGCCTGCGGGCAATTTCGAATGCGCGGCGGCGGCGATTGACAACGGCGCAGACGCCGTATATTTGGGGCTGAACGCCTTTTCCGCCCGTCAAGGCGCAGACAACTTTGACGAAGCGGGACTTTTTGCCGTGCTCGAAAAGGCGCATTTTTGCGGCGCGAAGGTGTATCTTGCGATGAATACCGTCGTAAAAAACGAGGAGCTGGACGCTTTCTTTGAAAACCTGCTGTTCGCTTGGAACGCAGGGATAGACGCGCTTATTTTACAGGACCCGTTTTTGGGTAAGCTTATACATGAAAAATATCCCGATATCGTATTGCATTTGAGTACGCAGGCAGGCGTTTGCAATACGGACGGAGCGAAATTTGCTAAGGAGTGCGGTTTTTCCCGCGTAATTTTGGCAAGGGAAACGCCCCTTTTTGAAATCGGGGAAATTTCAAAGATTATCCAAACCGAAGCATTTGTGCAGGGCGCGCTTTGCACTGCGTTTTCGGGGCAATGCTATTTTTCTTCGTTTGCGGGCGGGAACAGCGGAAACCGCGGGCGCTGTAAACAGCCCTGCCGTAAGCTCTATGCGTACGACCGTAACGGAAATACCGAGAAAAGCTACGCGCTTTCCTTATCC
>JAZQLT010000125.1:0-3962 GCA_045542815.1 Candidatus Scatosoma sp.
CAAGGAGTTGTGTGTGAATGTTGTCTTCCTAAGACCGCTTGGCCTCCGACTTTGAAAAGACGGCGGAAGAAGTGCTGATGGATACGGTGGTAGCCGAAGACGAAAGCAAGCTCATCACCCGTGCGCCCGTGGTTACGGTCATGGGGCACGTTGACCACGGTAAGACTTCCTTGCTCGATAAGATCCGCGAAACTTCCGTAACGGCAGGCGAAGCGGGCGGTATTACGCAGAGCATCGGTGCTTATACGGTAACGGCGAAGGGCAAACAGATCACCTTCATCGATACGCCCGGCCACGCGGCGTTCACGGCAATGCGTGCGCGCGGCGCGCAGGTAACGGATATCGTTATTCTCGTCGTAGCGGCGGACGACGGTATCATGCCTCAGACGGTGGAAGCAATCAACCATGCGAAAGCGGCAAACGTTCCCATTATCGTTGCGATGAATAAAATGGATAAATACGAAGTCAATCCCGACCGCGTAAAGCAGGAGCTCATGCAATACGAGCTTGTGCCTGAAGAATGGGGCGGGGATACGATGCTCATTCCCATTTCCGCAAAGACGGGCATGGGTATCGACGAATTGCTTGACGCTGTCAATCTGATTGCGGAAATGCAGGAACTCAAAGCAAATCCCGACCGTCAGGCAAAAGGTACGATTATCGAAGCGAAGCTGGATAAGGGCAAAGGCCCTGTGGCAAGCATCATCGTACAGACGGGTACGCTGAAAACGGGCGACAATATCCTTTCGGGCACGACCATGGGCCGCGTCCGCGCCATGTTCGACGACAAGGGCAGAGCGGTCAAGAGCGCCGGGCCTTCCATGGCAGTGTCCATTCTCGGTTTGGAAGACGTGCCCAACGCAGGCGACAGCATCATGGCGGTCGATCAGGCGCTCATGAAGCAGGTACAGGAAGAAAGAAAGAACAGACAACGCGAAAGCATGATTAAAGAACAGAGCCGCGTTTCGTTGGACGATATCTTTGCGCAGGTGGAAGAAGGCAAGATCCAAACGCTCAATCTCATCGTAAAAGGCGACGTGCAGGGTAGCGTGGAAGCGGTAAAACAATCCTTGGAAAAGCTTTCGAACGAAGAAGTGCGCGTGAAGGTTATCCACGCGGCGGCGGGCGCGATCAACGAAGGCGACGTCATGCTTGCAGACAGCGCGAACGCGATTATTATCGGGTTCAACGTGCGCCCCGATACCAAGGCGAAGAAGCTTGCCGAGCAGTCTAAGGTAGATGTGAGAAGCTATCGTATCATCTACGAGCTTTTGGACGATATGGAAGCGGCGCTCAAAGGTATGCTTGCGCCTAAGCTTAAGGAAGTGCTTACGGGTAAATGCGAAGTGCGCCAGACCTTCAATATCACGGGTGTGGGCACCATTGCAGGCTGCTACGTTACGGAAGGCAAAATTGTTCGCGGCGGCAAGCTGAGAATTTACCGCGAGGATATCATGATTTGTGAAGGCGGCGTTAAGCAGCTCAAGAGATTTAAAGACGACGTCAAGGAAGTCAACTACGGTTATGAATGCGGCTGTGCAATCGACGGCTTTAACGAAATCCGCGTAGGCGATATCATCGAATGTTACGTAACGGAGGAAATCAAGGCATAATGAAAGTGTCGAGAACTTCGCGGCTCAACGGCGAATACCAAAAAGAGATCAGCGAGATCATTCGTCTGCATAAAGATAGAATGGGCTTAAAAGGTCTTATTTCAATCACGGAAGCAGACGTTGCGCCCGATTTAAAGACGGCGATTGTGTACGTGAGTATCTACGGCAAAGGGGAAGAAGAAAGTAAGCAGACTTTTAAGACTTTGCAAGAGCAGGCGGGGTTTATCCGTCATCAGCTCTCGCAGGTAATGCGTATGCGTACCGTTCCTGCGCTCACCTTTCGTTTAGACGGGAGTATGACGTACGGCGCGAAAATGGACGAGCTGTTTAAGAGCATTACCTATTCCACTCCCGAACCTACGGACGAAGAATAATAGACAGGAAGTCGAGAAACTCCGTTTCTCGCGGGGCGTGGGTGAAATCCCACGAAGAGAGCTACCTATTCGCAACGCATTGCTTTGCGCTTATTGCGAAGCGATAAATGCGTTGCAGTTTCTGCAACGCATTTCCTACTAAAAGGATAAGAAATCATGGAACAAATTGCAAACAGAATAAAGCAAGCAAAAAGCGTTGCAATCTTTTCGCATATGCGCCCGGACGGGGACGCGTTTGGGAGCGCGATGGCGCTCTCTTGCGCGCTGGATTTTTTAAAAATACCCAACCAGGTATGCGTTGAATCGGATATCCCGTCCAATCTGCGCTTTATAAAGGGCTTGGAAAGGGTAACGAAAAAACCGCAAGGGGAATTCGATTTGCTCGTGTGCGTGGATTGCAGCGACGAACAGCGTTTGGGGCAGTTACAGGAGAGTTTTTACGTAGCCAAGCGCAAGAAAATCGATACGGTCAATATCGATCATCATATCTCTAATACTCGCTTTGCAAAGTACAATTTCGTGCGCGAATGTTCGTCGAATTGTATGAATATTGCCACGCTCATCGAATACCTGGGTGCGCCGTTTGACAAAAAAACCGCGGAATACCTTATGATCGGTCTGCTCACCGATTCGGGGAATTTTTCGCACGACGACGTGGACGAAAACACCCTGCTGCTCGCGGCAAAGCTTGTAAAGGCAGGCGCGGATATCCGTTATTACAACTATAAGCTTTTCAAAAGCCAGCCTAAGGAGCGCGCGGCACTGTTCGCCAAGACGATGAGCGGGATCCGTTACTATCACGACAACCGTTTTGCGGCGATCGTTGTGAGCATGAAAAACATGCAGGAGTGTAACGCCGATCACGGCATGACGGAAGGATTTGTTGATTTTCCCTTAAACGTGGACGGCGAAGAAATCGCCGCTTCGGTTTTGGAAGTGAAAAAAGGTCAGTACAAAATTTCCCTGCGCTCCAAGGAATACGCAGACGTGAACAGAATGGCAGGGGTTTACGGCGGGGGCGGGCACGTCCGTGCGGCAGGCTGCATGATGTTTGGCGACATCGAAGAAGTGCTGGATAAACTCTCCTACACCGCTTCGCAGTATTTGGAATAAAGGATATTTTTTTATAGATAAAAGGATAACGAAAGTTTCTCATTATCCTTTTATGCGTATTATACAAAATTTCTATTAAGATTTCAATCTTTTTGATTTTCTTTGTTTAGCGCAACGCAAAATTTTAGGGCTGACGGCTTGTTTTCCGCCAGCCCTTTTCATAGTACTCTACAAATTGGAATTTTATTATGTGATAAGCTGCATCACACCTGCGACAATCAGAGCAATAATTGGATTCATTAGTATGGTACTCAGCCATTTGCCTATCATCACCTTTGTTGGAATATAAGGTTTCAAATCATCGGTGCCAGGGATTTCCCACGCCTTTGTTTTGCCAACCCAATACCAGTCAATAAAGAAACGGTCAAATAAGCCCTGAATCCAAAGAATGATCGACATTTGCCAAAACGCATCCCAAAATTCTGTCGCTCCGTTGATGCCATATACCATCAAGGGTGGCAGAACGAACAGAGGCACGAACATAGCAATGCTGCATATGATAAAGTTCTTCTTTATCTTTTTCTCTGTGGTCAGCCCAAGTTCTACTACACGCTCCTGCACGTCTTTTTCATACAAAAGGACAAGCCCCACGGGGCCGTTGGCAATACCCACCACGCATACTATTAAAAGCACGAAGCACATAACGATGCCATCGACGACAATAAGCATAATGCTTAACCTCCTGCAAATTTTTATTTGTCTATAAATTGATTATAGCAGAAAAAAACGTAGAATACAAGCGCTTCACACGGGTAAACGAATTCGTTACGGCTTATTCAAATTTTCTATTCTTGCATGCTCTTACATACGCTTATGTATGCTTGCGTATTTTTGCATGCCCTTGTGTATTCTTGCGTATTCT
>JAZQLT010000126.1:0-5442 GCA_045542815.1 Candidatus Scatosoma sp.
ATCGCAATGATAATACCACCGCATCGGCTCTATTTTGATATGCTTTCTGACCGTATTAAACCCCATTTCTTTCAAAAGAGAAAGCTCGTCCACGACCGCCTTATCCGAGGGATAAGTAAGCGCGCCGTCCGAGAAATACCCTTGGTCGAGCACCCCCGTAAAAAAGTACGGTTTGCCGTTCAAAGTCAGCCGTTTTTTGCCCTTTTCATCGGTCGCAATCCCGAAAGAACGCATACCGAAATAGGATTTCACTTCGTCCTCTCCGCTTTTTAATACGATATCGTAAAGCTTGGGATTTTCGGGCGACCAAAGCTCGAAATCGTAAAAAAGCGTCATTGTCCCGCGGAACCTATCGCGCAGAATTTCCTTTTTGCCGTCGAACACGGCTATTTTCACTTCTTCGGCGCAGTCCGCGTTTATTTTCACCGTTTTCGTCCGTGCGTCGGGCGTAATTTTAAAATTGCCGATATGTTTTTCCGGCATACTTTCCAGCCAAACCGTTTGCCAAATCCCGCTTTGCGGAGTGTACCAAATCCCGCCCCGCTTATCGCTCTGCTTTCCGCGCGCACCCGAATTTCTCGTGGCTTCGTCCGTGCAGACCACTTTAAATTCGTTTTCCCCTTTTTTAAGAAAATCCGTTACGTTGAGCGTAAACGCCGTAAACCCGCCGCGGTGTCCGCCCGCTTTTTGCCCGTTGACAAACACTTCGCATTCGCTATCGACTGCCCCGAAATGCAGCAGAGTGCATCCTTGCAAAAGCGCTTTCCCCAGCGTAATCCTGCGGGTATAAACGAGCCGCTCTCCGCTTTTCAAAACAAATCCTTCCGCAATGCCGCTGTTTAACGTTTCGGGCGAAAAGGGTACGAGAATGCGTCCTTCGTATTCCCTTTCTCCCGTTACCGTCTCTTTATAAAAGTCCCATTCCCCGTTCAAACAAAGCCAATCTTCGCGCATTGATTGCGGACATGGGTGCTCGCTATGCGGAATTTCTCCGATTTCATACCTGCTCTTCAATCTCATTCGTTTTCCCCTTCTTATTCTTGCATTTTACCAAAACGGGAATAAGCGCAAACATAAGCGCCGCGACCAGTGCGCCCGCGAGAAATATTCCCGGCGCGGGAATATACTGCGTCGTCATGATGTCCGCCCCCGGATTATCCAGCGGAATATTCGCCGCTTTATTGATTGCATTCCCGATCATCGGGCCTATCAGCATGGGGATTAAAACGCTGAAAATCATACGCACCCCTTGCAGCTTCCCTGCGTCGTTTTCGGGCGTGTAGTCGCGTACGAGCGCTCCACACAGCGCGGAAACGAGTATGTAGCCTGTAATCATCACGAACCCGAAAACGCCAAACACAAGCAGCGTAACCGTTTTATTCTCAAAATGAGAAAAATACATACCTGCAAGCCCCAGCGCCATCACGCCTGCGGCAATATACAACAGCTTTGCTTTATCCATGCGGTCGGTAACCCCGCCGAGCAATACGTTGATAACGGCACCCACAACGATTGCCGCGCCGAACACGACGCTGTATTCCACCGTAGTGAAATGCAGATACGTCTTCATGTAAATGATGAGATAGGGCATAAAGATCTGACAGGCAACGCCGTAAATCCCCACGATACAAAGGGTGAGATACAACGGCACGTTGCTTTTAACCACGCTCGGCTTAAATCCGTACACGATATCTTTTAACGTGCCCTTTTTGACAAGTGTAGGACTGTCCTGAATGACAAACACACCCACGATACCGCAAACGGTGATCACGCCGCCGAGCGCAAGAAACAGCGCCTTGTATCCGATCCCTTCCACGAGCATACCAAAACCGCCCGCAACGACGAGCATCGCGATAAGGGGCAGAACGGATAAAACGCCTTCCACTTTCCCGCGGAATTCTTCTTTGGTATTATCGGTAACCCATGCGTTGAACGCGGCGTCGTTCGCGGTCGAACCGAACACGGTCATCACGCAATCCCCCGCCACAACGAGCACGAGCGCAATGGTAACCGCCTTCCCCGCCGTGGTGGAAAAAAGCGCCATCATGTTTTCGGTGGAAATGAGTCCGAAAAGCCCCACCGTTATCCCCCAAATGATATACCCGTAGGAGATAAAGCGTTTTCGATCGCCCACCTTGTCGGACAGCGTACCCGCGATCAGCGTCGTCAGCGTTGCCGCCACACCCGAAAGCTGTACCATGAGCGTTACCGCATTTAAATCGGGAGAAATCGTTTCAAAAACGAATAAATTGAAATACATATTCTCCACCGACCACGCAATCTGCCCGATCAATCCGAACAGAACGAGTATCCACCAGTTCCGCTTTCCAAAGCCCGTTTTCACCACTTTACAATCGCTCCTACGCTTATTTTCCTTATTATAGCACATTCCCGCCCGTTTGTACATACCTTTACAAAAAATTCTTCCCCCCAAATCAAGTATATTTCTCCCCGTTAGGGCAATAACATATCGTATGAAAACCATAACGACAGACGGAAACGGTGCGGCGAGCTACGTTTCCTACGCCTTCTCCGAGCTCGCAATCATCTACCCCATTACCCCTTCCACCCCCATGGCGGAGCTTGCGGACGAATGGTCGGCAAGCGGAAAAGCCAATCTTTTCGGGCAAATCCCCAAAGTCGTGCAAATGCAATCGGAAGCGGGTGTTGCCGGCGCCGTTCACGGCGCGCTTACCTGCGGCGCTTTGACGACCACCTATACTTGCAGCCAGGGGCTTTTGCTCATGCTCCCCGATATGTATAAAATCGCGGGTGAACTGTTCCCTACCGTGTTCCACGTGAGCGCACGCGCTTTGGCGACCCACGCGCTGAGCATTTTCGGCGACCATCAGGACGTAATGGCTTGTCGGCAATCGGGGTTCGTTTTGCTCGCGTCCTCGTCCGTGCAGGAAGCGGCGGATCTTGCGCTCGTCGCACACCTGGGTGCCTTGAAATGTGAATTGCCCTTCGTGCATTTCTTCGACGGCTTCCGCACTTCTCACGAAACGGCAAAAATCGAATGCCCCACCTACGAAGAGATGAAAACGCTGCTAGACGAGCGGGATCTCGAGCGCTTCCGTTCCCGCGCTCTCGACCCTGCCCGCCCCGTGCAAAGGGGCACGGCGCAAAACCCCGATATCTATTTTCAAAACCGCGAAGCCGCAAACCCGCACTACCTTGAAGCGCCCGAAAAAATACAAGCCGTCATGGAGCAAGTCTTTGCGCTCACGGGGAGAAGCTATCATCTTTTCGATTACTTCGGCGCGCCCGACGCGGAATATATCGCTGTACTCATGGGCAGCGGCGGAAGCACCATGGAAGAAACCGTGGAACATTTGAATAAAGACGGCAAAAAGACGGGCGTCATCAAAGTACGGCTATACCGCCCCTTCTCCGCCCGACATTTTTGCGCCGCTATTCCCAAAACCTGCAAAAAAATCGCGGTGCTCGACCGCACGAAAGAAGCGGGGAGCTTGGGAGAACCGCTCTATCTCGACGTGTGCGCCGCGCTCGCGGAAGAAGGGCTTTCGCACATCCAAGCCGTGGGCGGTCGCTATGGGTTAGGTTCAAAGGAATTTACCCCCGCCATGTGCCGCGCCGTGTTTGAAAATCTGCAAAATCCTTCTCCGAAAAACCATTTTACCTTAGGGATCACGGACGATATCACGCACACTTCGCTGGATTGCTCCAAACCCTTTTTTACCGCGCCCGACGACTGCGTTTCCTGTAAATTTTACGGGCTCGGCTCGGACGGAACGGTGGGCGCGAACAAAAACTCGGTAAAAATCATCGGCGAACATACCGACCTGTTCGTGCAAGCGTATTTTTGCTACGATTCCAAAAAATCGGGCGGCGCGACCGTTTCCCACCTGCGCTTCGGGCGCTCCCCCATTCGCTCGGCATACCTTATCGACCGCGCGGATTTTATCGCCTGCCACAACCCCTCTTATCTCACGCGCTACGATATGCTCTCCGATTTAAAGGAAGACGGTATCGTTCTATTAAATTGTCCACGGACGGATTTATCCGCGCTCAACGAATACCTGCCCCCTTCGTTCAAACGGCAAATCGCCCAAAAGCGCGCCCGCCTGTTCGTGCTTGACGGAACGAAAATCGCAAACGAAAGCGGGCTTGGCGGGCGTACGGGTACGGTGATGCAAGCGGCGTTTTTCCTTCTCAACGAGCGGGTGCTCCCGTACGAAACCGCCGTGGGGTATTTGAAGGAAGAACTGCAAAGAAAATTCGCCAAAAAGGGCGACAAGGTGGTGCAGGATAACCTTACTGCAATCGATCGGGTACAGAGCGAGCTGCAGGAAATCGTCTATCCGAAAGAATGGCTGCATACAAACGAAGGCGCGCCCATGCTTGCCCGCCCCGAAAACGAATATTTCCAACGCTTTATTGAGCCTATACTCGCTTTGCAGGGCGACTCCCTGCCCGTTTCCGCTTTTCAAGCGGACGGAAGCGTGCCGACGGGCACGACCCGTCTGGAAAAACACGGCGTTGCCCGCCTGCTCCCGCAATGGATTCCCAAAAACTGCATTCAGTGCAACCAGTGTTCTTTCGTCTGCCCGCACGCCACTATCCGCCCTTTCGTTTTGGCGGAAGGGCAAGCAACCCCCGAAGGGTTCGTTACCCGCCCCGCAGCGGGGATACAAAACGCAAGCTTCCGCGTGCAGATCGCCCCGCACGACTGTATGGGTTGCGGCGTTTGCGCCGATACCTGCCCCGCCAAGGAAAAAGCGCTCGTCATGCGCCCTGCGGACGAATTGCTGCAAAAGGAAGGCAGAAACTGGGAGTTTGCGCAAAGCATACGGCAAGCGGATACGGGCGTTTTCAAGAGAAACACCGTCAAGGGCAGTCAGTTCCGACAACCCCTTTTCGAATTTTCCTACGCCTGTTCGGGTTGCGGAGAAACGCCGTATATCAAGGTGCTCACACAGCTTTTTGGAGAAAAGCTGCTGATCGCCAACGCCACGGGCTGTTCGTCTATCTACGGCGGCTCTGCGCCCACCTGCCCCTATACGGTAAACGAGAACGGCGAAGGCCCCGCTTGGGCGAACTCGCTCTTTGAAGACAACGCGGAGTTCGGCTTGGGCATGAGACTTGCCCACGAAGCGGAGCGTTCCCGAACGCCCGCCGCCCGCGAAAAATCGGTGTGGATTATCGGCGGGGACGGTTGGGCGTACGATATCGGTTACGGGGGCTTGGATCACGTGCTCGCAAGCGGGAAAAACGTCAACGTGCTCGTGCTGGATTCGCAGGTGTATTCCAATACGGGCGGGCAGGCTTCCAAAGCCACGCCCATTGGCGCCGTCGCCCGCTTTGCCGCCGCAGGCAAACGCTTGAAGCGCAAAAATCTGGGACTTATGGCGATGAGCTACGGCTACGTGTACGTTGCACAAGAAGTCGGGGGCCAAGCGGTCTTAGGAAGACAACATT
>JAZQLT010000127.1:0-2718 GCA_045542815.1 Candidatus Scatosoma sp.
CCCTTCCATTTGTCAAATTTAAGTTTTTTAACGACAAATTCCTTCCAGAAAGCCCGATAAATCCAAGCCACAAAGAAGGTTTGCCATACCCATTTCACGCAAAAGGTCTGCCAAAAGCCTTTCACGAAAACGGTATTCAAGAAATTTAATACTTTCGCCATGCTTACACCTCGAAGTAAATTCTTTCTTCCGTTTCTGCGTCAAAGAGGAATACCTTATGAGGTTTGAGCTCGTAGCTTACGGTTGCGGACGTAACATCTACTTTGTTATCCGCGTTGATAATCGAACGAACTACGGGGTTGAGAGAAGCTGCATGGCGGGAAACGACGCTTACGTCGCGGCCCATAACTTCTACGTTGGAGAGCTCGCAAACCAAGGGTCCGTTCTCTGCCAAAACAAAGCCTTCGGGGCGGATCGTTACGGTAACCGCACGGTCTTCCACGCCCTTCACGTCAAGCACTGCGTCGTCGCCGATATACAGCTTTCCGCCTTCCACGCGGCCCGTGAATACGTTGATAGGGGGCGTACCGAGGAACTTCGCAACGAAAAGGTTGGTGGGATCGTCGTAGATTTCTTGGGGCTTGCCGACCTGCTGTACCACGCCGAGCTTCATAACGACGATAACGTCGGAAATACTCATCGCTTCTTCTTGGTCGTGGGTAACGAATACGGTGGTAATGCCCGTTTCTTTCTGAATTCTTCTGATTTCTTCACGCGTCTGCAAACGAAGACGTGCGTCGAGGTTAGACAAAGGCTCGTCCAAAAGGAGTACGCGGGGCATTTTAACGAGCGCACGCGCAATCGCAACACGCTGCTGCTGACCGCCCGACAGTTCGCTGGGTTTTCTGTCCATCAGCTCGTCGATTTGTACAAGTTTCGCCGCTTCCAGAGCGCGGTCAAGCATTTCCTGCTTGGACATTTTGTCTTTCCCTCTAAGGTTTTGCAAGGGGAAGAGAATGTTCTGTTTCACCGTCAGATGGGGATAGAGCGCGTAGTTTTGGAATACGAGCCCGATGCCTCTGTTTTCGGGGGAAAGCTCGGTAACGTCTTCGTCGCCGAAGAAGATTTTGCCCGAAGAAGGCTTTTGCAGACCGCTGATCATGTACAAAGTCGTACTTTTACCGCAGCCGGAAGGGCCGAGCAAGCCTACGAGCTTGCCGTCCGGGATCGTGAAGGTGAAGTTGTTGACCGCGACCACTTCTCCGCCGACCTTTTTGTTACGGCTGGGGAAGATTTTGGTCAGATTTTGTAATTCTACTTTCATATGACCTCCCTGAAAGTCTTTTGTTTTATTTACGCTTCAATATTTTCAATTAAATTTTGTTCGTCGGTTGGTTCTAATCCGCGTTCGTGTTCCGCCTGCTTGTAGGCGATAAGCTGATCTTCGGTATCGAAAATCTGCTGGCTTGCCATATCCACAACGACTGTATCCGAGAGCAAGTCGTGTATGGACGAATTGGTTTTAGTGGCAATCATAACGCCGATCTGCAAGCCTAACAAAAGGAGCAGAGTAAGCGTACCCACACCGCCGATTACGCCGAAATAGATCATTGTCAAAAGCAACACCGGCACCATAGTTTCAATGGTATAAAGCCCGATAATCGATCGTACGAACAGCACAAAATGGGTAATCTTGACGCAGTTCGTTCGCATGACGGCAAGCCCAAAGCACTTTTTCCCCAAGGTTTGTCCGTTTTTAAAGCAAAGGGGAATGATGAAATAGATAATCAAATGCGCCCCTAAGAGCCCAACGGCAACGATTGTCAGCGTCATGGTGAAAATCGTATGGTAAAGTTCTTGCACTTCGGGGTCTGCACCGAACGCTTTATCCGCGTCGATATATTTTTGCTTTTCTTCGGGGGAAAGAAGGTTGTATTCTTCTTCGGTGATGTCCAGATCAATCCCGTGTTCTTGCTCGTAGCGGGTATAACACGCCTGCAGTCTGTCGTTATAGGAATCATAGTTCGAAACGGCGGAAAATGCCGCGGCAATTCCTACCGCGAGCATGACGGTAAGAAGCACGTCGAATAACCACGCCGATATACGTTTCCAAAAGTTTGCTTTTTGTAAGCTGACAGACATGAAAAGAGCCTCGAAGTATATTTATATAATGTATAGTGGATAACTTTTCCTAAAAATATAGCAACGCGCGCAAAATTTTTTTTGGCTGCTGTTTGAAAAAACAGCAAAACGCCCGCGGGCGTTTCCGCTTACCCTCTAATTTTTAAATATTTATTAGAGAAAATATAGGGAAAAGTTTGCTCGTATAAAAGGGCAGACTACACCTATCCACACTATCACACATATATACTATCACGAAATTTGACAAAAAGCAATTTTTTTTTCGAAAAAAATGGAAAAAGTGCAAATTTTTTTTAAAACAAAAAATCGATTTGCTAACTTTAATCGAAAAAATCGATTTTATCGCGTAAATGGGCAAGAAAAATCAAATCCCCCCTTGACAGAAAGTGGAAAATGGGATATAATGAAAAGAGAAATTTTTACGGAGATATACACAAACTTATGATAGACGCGCAAAACATTTTATCCAAATGCGATCATACGCTGCTCACGCAGACGGCTACTTGGGAACAAATCAAGAAAATTTGCGACGAAGGCATGCAATATAAGACGGCTTCCGTCTGTATTCCGCCTTCTTTCGTAGCGCAAGCAAAAAGCTACGTAGGGGACAAGCTGAAAATCTGTACGGTAATCGGT
>JAZQLT010000128.1:0-2171 GCA_045542815.1 Candidatus Scatosoma sp.
ATCACCATTCCCAACGATAAAATTTGTCAGGTCGTACCGAAGGGTACGCCGTTCTCCGAAGCCCTGAAAGTGGCGGACGAAGTGCTCCGTCAAGGCATTCGCGGCATTGCAGAACTGATTGTAAAACCTTCCTTGATCAACCTTGACTTTGCAGACGTTAAAACTACGCTCAAAGGCCGCGGGCTTGCACATATGGGTATTGGGGTTGCGAAGGGCGAAAAGCGTATTTTTGACGCGGTGCGTTGCGCAGTATGTAGTCCTTTGCTTAACACTACAATTGAAGGCGCAAGCTCGGTTATTCTCAACGTTATCGGGGGAAAGAGCCTTTCCTTGGACGAAGTCATGACGGCGGCAAACCTTGTTAAAGACGTAATCGATTATTCCGCAAACGTGATTTTTGGGGCTTGTATCGACGAAAATATGTCCGACGAAGTGGAGATAGTGATTATCGCAACGGGATTTACGAGCGGACAGAACGGTCTCGGCATGGAAGCGCAAGGCTCGTCTTTGCGGCAAGCGTCTTTGCTTTCACAGAAATTGGACAATTCTTATAACGGCAGGGAGCAGGGTGGCTTTGCACAAGCGACAGGCTATGCTCAGCCCGCTTATGAGCAACCTTATCAAGCACAGCCTGTAAGTGTTTCCTTTGAACCGGATGACCCTATTCCCGATACCAATGCGGAAGAAGCGGTGGACAGAAAACACCGTCCCCGTTTCGTGGATTTTTTTATGAGAAAAAACTCCGAAGATAAATAAGTATTCAAAATAATAGCAAACGGCGCTTTTCGCGCCGTTTTGTTTTTTATATAAGTATTTCTTATACCGTTCATAATCGCAACGTGAAAAAAATAAAATACTGTATGCGTTTAAAAGGTTTGGGGAAAGCAAAAAAAATCTATTTTATCGGTATCGGCGGAATCAGCATGAGCGCGCTTGCAAAATTCCTGTCCGTGAGCGGTTATGAAGTCTCCGGAAGCGACGGAATGCGTGGGGAAGAAACGGAAAATCTTGCCTTTTACGGGGTGCGCGTCTATATCGGCGTCGATGCAACGCGCAAAGAGCTGGAAAATGCTGACGCCGTCGTTTATACGGACGCTATTCCACAGGAGCATGAAGAGCTTATAAAAGCAAAATTGTGTAACAAAAAACTGTATTCGCGCGCGGAGCTTTTGTCTGTTCTTTGCAAGGAGTTTTCGCATGTAATCGCCGTTGCGGGAAGCCATGGGAAAACTACCTGCACTTCCATGTGTGCACATATTTTAAAGCATGCATGCGTACCGTTTACAGCACATATCGGCGGCGAAGACGGCATTTTTGGCAATTTCTATTCATCGGGCAGAGAATATTTCGTTACCGAAGCGTGTGAGTATAAGAAAAATTTATTGAAGCTCCAAGCAAACACCGCAATTCTTCTCAATATAGACAAGGATCATATGGAGTGTTATAACGGCGAAGAGGATTTATTGGATTGCTTTAAGACGTATTGTAAAAAGGCAGATACGGCATTCGTGTGCGCGGATGATGATAAATGCCTTTCGCTGGGAGATTTTCCGAGCTTTGGGATAAAAAATTCACTTGCGGACTACCGAGCGGTCGAGCTTCGGGCGAACAACGAGCGTTATTCGTTTACGGTGGAAGAATACGGCAAGGCAATTTGTCGTGTGCGCTTGTCGGCAATCGGCAGGTGCAACGTGTATAATGCGCTCGCGGCATTTGCAGCCGCGCGCGCGTGCGGTTTTGACGAAAAGGAGATTGCTAAGGGCTTGGAAAGCTTTACGGCGGTAAAACGTCGCTTCGAGCGTATCGGCAGTTATCACGGCGCGAGCTTTATTTGCGACTACGCGCACCACCCCAGAGAAATCCTTTCCACCGTTGCAACGGCGCAAGGAGTATGCCGCGGAAATCTATACGTTGTCTTTCAACCGCATACTTATTCCCGCACGAAATTGCTTATGCAAGAGTTTGTGCGTGTGTTAAGCCCCGTCAAAAATCTGATGATATACAAAACTTATCCCGCGCGGGAAAAATACGACGGGGAAGGGAGTGCAGAGCGTTTGGCGCAGGAGATCGGCGGGTGTTTGTATGCGGAAAACGTGTACGTTTTGAAAACTTGGCTGAAAAAAACCGTGCGGGACGGGGATTGCGTGCTGTTTTTGGGGGCAGGGGATATA
>JAZQLT010000129.1:0-4136 GCA_045542815.1 Candidatus Scatosoma sp.
CCAACGTTTCGTTGGATCATGGCTTAGTGTCTTATGCCCTTTAATCTTACCGTTTCGCGGCGAAGCTAACTACAAAAACGCACGAAAAGACACCAACGTTCCGTTGGATCATGACTTAGTGTCTTAGCAATCGTGTTTATAGCTTTTCTCGCCGTAAATCCCCAACGGGTATGCGTGAAGTCAACTACAAACGTGCGTAACCCCCAACGGGTATGCGCGAAACCAACTGCAAAAACGCACGAAAAGGCACTAAGACTTGCCCGCAGGTGCCACCTGCCTGCAAGATCATCTTGCTTAGAAGTCGATTTTTTCTTCGATATACTTGATCGCGTCTTCCACGGACACACGGATCTGTTCCATGGTATCGCGGTCGCGTACGGTTACCGTATTATCGTCCAAGGTCTGGAAATCGACGGTTACGCAGAAAGGCGTGCCGATCTCGTCCTGACGGCGGTAGCGTTTCCCAATCGAGCCCGTAATATCGTAGGTTGCGGGAAACTTTTTCATCATCTTCGCGTAGATCTCGTCCGCTTTTTCGGACAGGTTCTTTTGCAAAGGCAATACCGCGCACTTATAGGGAGCAAGGAAGGGATGAAGTCTTAACACGGTGCGAACGTCGTTCTTTTCGGCATCGACCACTTCTTCGTCGTACGCGTCGGTCAAGAATGCGAGCACTACGCGGTCCGCACCCAAGGACGGTTCAACGACGTAGGGAACGTATCTTTCGTTGGTAACGGGATCGAGATAGGTGATAGGCTTTCCGCATTCTTTTGCGTGCTGGCTCAAATCGTAATCCGTTCTGTCGGCGATACCCCAAAGCTCGCCCCAACCGAACGCGAACTTGTATTCAAAGTCCGTCGTGGCTTTGGAATAGAAGCAAAGCTCTTCGGGGGAATGATCGCGAAGGTGCAGATTTTCTTCTTTCATACCAAGGGAAAGAAGCCAGTTTTTGCAGTAATCTTTCCAGTAAGCGAACCATTCCAAATCGGTGCCGGGCTTGCAGAAGAATTCCAGCTCCATTTGCTCAAATTCGCGGGTACGGAAGGTGAAGTTTCCGGGCGTGATCTCGTTACGGAAGGACTTACCGACCTGCGCGATACCGAAGGGTACGCGCATACGCGTGGAGCGCTGTACGTTTTCGAAATTGACGAAAATACCCTGCGCGGTTTCGGGACGGAGATATACCGTGTTTGCGGAGTCTTCCGTAACCCCTTGGAAGGTCTTGAACATAAGATTAAACTTGCGGATAGAGGTGAAATCGGAGTTTCCGCAGACAGGGCAAACGATTTTATGTTCGGTGATGAACGCTTCCATCGCGTCGTTGTCCATAGCTTCCACTTTCACGTCGAGGTTTTTCTTCGCTACGTACGCTTCGATGAGATTGTCTGCTCTGTGGCGCGCTTTACAGCTCTTACAGTCCATAAGGGGATCGGAAAATCCGCCAAGGTGGCCCGAAGCCTTCCAAGTGCGGGTATTCATTAAGATTGCGCAGTCCACGCCCGTGTTGTAGGGGTTTTCCTGTACAAACTTTTTCCACCACGCCTTTTTGACGTTATTTTTCAGGTCTACGCCCAAAGGACCGTAGTCCCAAGAATTCGCGAGCCCGCCGTAAATTTCACTGCCGGGGAAGATAAAGCCCCTGTTTTTGCAAAGGGAAACGAGTTTTTCCATCGTTACCGCTCTTTTTTCTGCCATAACCGTTACTCCTGATTGTTTATTTACAATGCCTGTCTAAGACAAACACGATATGTTGACTGCGTCAACGCGATATATTTTCATGCGATATGTTTGCCTGTGTGCAAACGCGATATATTTTGCGGGGCAAAATGCTGTGGAATTATTTTCATCGCGCGAGCTTCGCTCGCATATCGCACGAACGAATCGAGTATATCGCAACGCACGTTATATCGCGCCGTAGGCATATCGCAACGCGTACTATGGACGCGTTTATTTTTTATTATACAATGTTTTCGGGGTGTAAGTCAATCGAAAGGGGAAGAATTTTCTTAAAAAAATTTCCTAAAAAACCGCTTTTTGGAAATTTTCTTTTTCGATACGAAAAAAATTGCAAAAAAGTCAAAAAAAATCAAAAAAATCGTGCAAGAACTATTCCCTTTTTTGAGAAAGTATGTTATAATGATAGAACTAAGACTATATATAGTGAGAGAATTTACCCACGCAGGAGAAAGAATATGCTGTCGGATATCGAGATTGCGGAAAGCGCCAAGCTTATCGACATACGCGAAGTTGCCAAAAAGCTTCACCTTACGGAAGAGAATTTGGAGCTGTACGGAAAATACAAGGCAAAGATTTCTTTGCCCAAGAACGCAAAGCGCAAAGCCAAGCTCGTTTTGGTAACGGCGATCAACCCCACCTCTTCGGGGGAAGGCAAAACCACCGTTTCGATTGGGCTTGCGGACGGACTTTCCAAAATCGGCAAAAGCGCGTGTTTGGCGCTGAGAGAGCCTTCGCTTGGACCCGTATTCGGGATCAAAGGCGGGGCGGCGGGCGGCGGCTACGCACAGGTCGTGCCTATGTCCGAAATCAACCTGCATTTCACGGGCGATCTGCACGCGATCACGGCGGCGAACAATCTTCTGTGCGCGCTGATGGATAACCATATCTTCCGCGGGAACGAGCTGAAGATCGACACCGACCAAATCTATTTCCACCGCTGTATGGACATGAACGAGCGTCAGCTCATCAACGTAACGGTAGGCGGAAAAGGCAGGGGGGTCGAGAGAGAAGACCACTTCGACATCACGGCGGCAAGCGAAGTTATGGCGGTGCTGTGTTTGGCAACGGATATCGACGATTTGAAAAAGAGATTGGGCAATATCATCGTAGGTTTGAATACGGACGGCGACTACGTGCGGGCAAAGGACATTCCCGGTGCGGTGGGTTCGATGGCGGTGCTTTTAAAGGACGCGATGAAACCCAACCTTGTACAGACGCTGGAACACACGCCCGCGATTATTCACGGCGGGCCGTTTGCGAATATCGCGCACGGCTGCAACAGCGTGCAGGCGACCTATGCGGCGATGAGCCTTGCGGATTACGCGGTAACGGAAGCGGGGTTCGGCGCGGACCTTGGCGCGGAGAAATTCTTGGATACGAAATGCCGCGCGGCGGGGATCGAGCCGGATTGCGTAGTGATCGTAGCGACGGTAAAGGCGCTCAAGCTCCACGGCGGAGCGGATAAGGCTTCCCTTGCGGAAGAAAATCTTGCGGCGTTGGAAAAGGGTATGCCCAACCTGCTCAAACATATTGAAAACATCAAAAACGTATATAAAAAGCCCGTCGTTGTGGCGATGAACAGATTTTTCACGGACACGCAGGCAGAGACCGATCTCGTCATTGACAAGGTGCGTAAAGCGGGTTCTGTGGCGGTGTTCACGGACGTGTTCTTAAAGGGCGGCGAAGGCGGCAAGGAGCTGGCGCAGGAAGTCGTTAAGGCTTGCGAGATCCCTTCCAAAATGCAATTCCCTTACGAGTTAGACGAAGGGGTATGCGAGAAGATTGAAAATATCGCGAAGAAGATATACGGCGCGGACGGCGTGGATTTCTCCGAAGAAGCGCTGGCGAAAATCAAGACGATTGAAGACAAGGGCTGCGGGAATTTACCCGTGATTATTGCCAAGACGCAGTACTCCCTTTCCGACAATGCAGAGCTTTTAGGCAGACCCGAAGGCTTCCGCATTACGGTACGGGATATCGTGCTCAAAGGCGGCGCGGGCTTTATCGTGGCGATTGCGGGCAAGATCATGCTCATGCCGGGGCTTGGCGCGCACCCCGCGGCGGAAAAAATCGATCTTTTAAGCGACGGAACGATCGTGGGATTGTCCTGATCGGAAGTCAAGAAACTCAGTTTCTTGCGGGTTGCAAGGGTGGAACCCTTGCCGTGGTGCGGAGCAGAGCCCCGGGAGAAGGTACCAAAGAAGCAAAACGCAGTTTTGCGTTACGAACTGCGAAGCAGTTTCGCGTTGCAAAGCAACGCCAAAACGCCAAAGGCGTTAAAGCGCAACCTGACGGTTGCTTATAGTGGGTCCGGTTTTGCGCTCCCGCGCAACGGCTCCCGCCGAGGGGCAAAGGCGCTGCCTTTGCAATCCGCAAGGGACCGCGTCCCTTGACCCTTG
>JAZQLT010000130.1:0-3897 GCA_045542815.1 Candidatus Scatosoma sp.
GGGGTCATGGAGGCATAGGGATTTTCCGTCGTCGAACCGATGAAAATAATCGTACCCTGCTCGATTGCGGGAAGCAGTGAGTCGCTTTGCGTTTTATTAAAGCGGTGGCACTCGTCCAAGAGAAGATAGGTGCGCTTACCGTACAGTTTCAGGTTTTCCCGCGCCGTTTCCACCGCTTTTTTCACGTCCGCTACGCCTGCGTTGACGGCGTTGAGCTTGATAAACTCCCCGTTCGTACGAAGAGCGATGATATTCGCGAGCGTGGTCTTTCCGCAGCCCGGCGGGCCCCAGAAAATACAGCTCCCCAAACGGTCGGTCGCGATTGCGCGGCGAAGAAGCGAGCCTTCCGCCACGATATGCTTTTGCCCGATAAACTCGTCCAACGAGTTCGCCCGCATGCGCTCGGCAAGCGGTTTCGCCGTTTCTTCGTTGTTGTTGAAATCAAATAAATCCATACCTTACTCTTCCAAAGCTTTTTGAATGGCTTTTATGTTGGCTTTTCCTAATTCATACCCTTTATCATAGGCGAATTGCACCTGTTTTAAGGAGTGTTGGCTCATATCCCCAAGATCTGGCTCCAACCAAAAATCAATCTCCTTTTCATTTCGTTCTCTATACAATTTCGTGCGGTGATTGTCCATGATATCGATCATTTCCAAAAGCACCCCAAGAGTGCCGGGGCATTCTTCGCTCGCGTCCCGCCAGCCGAGTACGTCCACCGCCACCACGACTTCCGCCCCAAGCTCCTTTACACGCAGGGCAGGTACGCGTTCAAGCACCCCGCCGTCGATAAGCCGCATACCGTCCTTGTGCATGGGATGAAAGATAGCGGGTATCGTTGAAGAGGCTACGATCGCGTCTAAAAGACTCCCTTTGGAAAACTCCACCGTCTGCTGCGTAATCATATCCACGGCAATACAGCGGAAAGGGATTTTTAAATCGTCAAAAGTGATATCGCCGATATGCCGCTGCAACAGCTTCCATATTTTTTTGGAAGCAAACAGCCCGCCCTTTTGGCGCGTCGGCCCGATCAAATCGAGCAAGCGCAAACGCAATACCGCGCTCTTGATTTTTTCCAAAGGCACGCCCGCGGCATAAGCACCGCCAACCACCGAGCCCATGGAACAGCCTGTAATATAATCGGGTTTTATCCCCGCTTCTTCTAATGCTTGTAAAAAACCGACGTGCGCCACCCCGCGGCTTCCGCCTGCGCCGAGTGCTAAACCGAGTTTTTTCATGCTTCCCCCTTTTAATACTTAAATCAACCGCGATTGTACGCGCCGAGCAATTTGCACTCTAACGTGCTTTCGCGAACTTCCGACAGCATCTCCTTTGTGTTTTCGCTTGCGATATCGCATTCCGCTTCGATGAAAAATCTAAAATCCCCCGGACGGTTCTTAATCGGACGGCTTTCAATCTTCGTCATGTTAATCCCGTGCTTGGCGATGATCTGCAACAGCTCCAAAAGGCTCCCCTTTCTGTGCGGACAGGTTGCCGAAAAGAACACTCTTTCGCTTGCTTGGGGTAAAATCTCTTCCCCCTTTTTCACAAGCAGGAAATGTGTAAAATTGTTTTTCTCGTCTGAAATACACTCTTCGCCGATTACAAAGCCGCTACGAAGACGCACTGCATGCGCCCCTGCGATTGCCGCGCTCTTGCCCGAATCGTCTTCCATGGCTTTGGTAAGCCCGAACGCCGTGGATTCCGTTTCCCGCAAAGAGGCAAAGGGCATTTCCCTATCCAAGAATCCCGCGCACTGGTCGAGCGCTTGGCGATGCGAATATACCCTTCCGATTTCGGAAAGCTTCACCCCTTCTTTATAAATCAGGCGATGCTCTATACGCAGGACGTATTCTTGCACGGCATACAGCCCTTCCGCCGCCTGCAACAAGTCGAGATTTTGCGATACGCCCCCTTGCAAGCTGTTTTCAATCGGGAGCGCCGCCGCATCCACCCTTCCGTTGGCTACCGCCGACAATACTTCGGGGAAGTTGCGGAACGGGATACATTCGTCCCAGTCGTTTACCGTCTTTTTACCCTTGGGCGCGCTTTCCAAAAACGCCTTTGCCGCCAAGTGCGAATAACTGCCTTCCGGCCCTAAAAATGCGATTTTCATAAACAAACCTCTCTCGTAAGTCTAAATTATACCTGCTCTGCGAGCGTGAAAAGCAATTTTTCCGTATCTTCCCAGCCAAGGCAAGGGTCGGTGATGGATTTGCCGAACACTTCGTCGTGCTTTTGCGCACCTTCCACCAAAAAGCTCTCTAACATAAAGCCTTTGACGATCTTTTTAAATTCTTCGTCAAAACGGCGGTTTTGCATAACTTCGTTGGCGATACGAATCTGCTGTTTAAACTGCTTGCCCGAATTGGAATGGTTGCAATCGATGACAATCGCGGGATTTTCCAGCTTACTGTCTTTATACATCTGCGTGAGCTGCATGACCGTTTCGTAATGGAAATTGGGTACGTCCGCCCCAAACCCGTCCACGCCGCCGCGCAGGATTGCATGTGCGTAAGGGTTTCCGTCCGAGCTAACCTGATAATTTCTGTATTTGAACACCTGCGGGCTCTGCGCCGCGAAAATGGAGTTCACAAGCGCGAGAATGTTCCCGCTCATGGGGTTCTTCAAGCCTACGGGCGCGTCGATACCGCTCGCTACCTGACGGTGAAGCTGATCTTCCACGCTTCTCGCCCCCACCGCGTGATAGGACAAAAGGTCTTCTACGTACGGAGTGTTTTCGGGATAGAGCATCTCGTCCGCCGCCGTCAAGCCCGATTCGTTCATCGCCGCAAGGTGCAGCGCGCGGATACTGCGGATCCCCCTTACGATATCCGCCGTGCCTTCGGGATCGGGTTGCAAGAACATACCCTTATACCCTACCCCTTTCGTACGGGGTTTATTCGTGTAAATACGGGGTACGATCACGAGCTTATCTTTCACCTGCTCGTTGATTTTTCCAAGGCGGGAAATGTATTCCAAGGTAGGCGCGGGCTCGTGCGCGGAGCAAGGCCCGATGACTACGAGCATTTTCTCGCTTCTGCCCGCAATGACGTCGCGGATTTCTTCATCGCGCGCTCTTTTGATTTCCTTTAAGGCAGGCGTTAAGGGTTTCTCTGCAATAAATTCTTCCGGCTCGGGAACAAAATTCTGCTTCTCCAACATAATTAAAAACTCCTTTTTCTCTCGTAATTATTTGATTTTTTCTATATATTCTTTGACTTCTTTACTCACGTATTCATCGATCGGTGTGCCGAATTTTAAGCTGTTTCGAACCATCGACGAGCTGACGTGCAACAGCTCCTGCGGGCAGGGCAGATAGATTGCCGTAAGCGCGGGGTCAAGCTTCCTGCTCGCATAAAAATTCGCGTTCTCGTAATCCAAATCGATAGAATTCCGAATACCGCGCACGTAGAACTTGGTATTCTCCTTTTCGAGCAATTCCGCCACCGTGCCTTCGGCGACCGACACTTTTATCCGCGGGTTTTTACCAAAGGTGAGCGCCAACATTTCTTCTCTTTGTGCCAAGGTGAAGCAGGGTAGTTTTGCGGGATTGACCATAATCGCCACCACCACTTCGTCAAATATCTTCAAGCACTCTTCCACGAGTGCTTTATGCCCCAACGTCGGCGGGTCAAACGTGCCCGCGAACACACACTTTTTCGCATTTTTCATTTCTGCTGTCCTTTGCGAAAAAACGACAAATACGCTTTGCCGTACTTCCGCTCGTCGTATTTTTCCAAGCCTTCGATCTCCCCTTCAAAGGGTCTGTCGCGCTCATATACGGCAACGCCGTTTTCCGTCAGCAAGCCCCTTTCGGCGATTTTTTTCAGCGCCTTTTCTCCGTAGTCAAAGCGGTACGGCGGGTCGATAAAAATCAAATCGAACGCCCCCCTT
>JAZQLT010000131.1:0-5161 GCA_045542815.1 Candidatus Scatosoma sp.
CGTCGTTATTTTGAACTTTGCAAACTGCGATATGGTAGGTCATACGGGGGATATGAACGCGGCAATCAAAGCGGTGCATACCGTGGACGAATGCGTGAAAAAGGTTACGGATAAAATCCTTGCTATGGGCGGCAGCGCGTTGGTTACCGCCGACCACGGCAACGCCGATCAGATGATCGCAGACGACGGCGTGATGCCCTTCACCCAGCACACGACCTTCCCCGTACCCGTGATTTTAGTATCCGAAGAATACAAAAACGTGAGCCTTCGCGAAGACGGCGTTTTGGCGGATCTTGCGCCTACTCTTTTGGATATGATGAAAATCGAGCAGCCCAAGGAAATGACGGGCAAGAGCTTGATTAAGTAATCGAACGGAAAAGACGGCAAAGGCGAAAGTTTTGCCGTCTCTTTTTGTAAAACGGGAAAATTTTTCAAAAAAGCCCGTGAAAATCCTTGCGATAATCGTTTTTGTGTGCTATAATTGATAGGTAATTTAAACAAAAGGACTGAAATATTATGTTGACTTTGATGAATTTGTTGACGCCTGCAAAAGATTCCGGTTTATATAACCTGTATTTTGGGCTCAGCCTCACGATGATCATTCTTATGGCGCTTGCGGCACTTACCGCTGTTATCCTTATCCTTCTTCAACCCAGCAACTCGTCCGGTATCGACGCACTCGGCGGGTCGAGCGAAACCTTCTTCGGGAAGAACAAGGGTAAATCGATCGAAGCAAAAATGAAGAAATGGACGTGGATCTGCCTTGCTGTTTTGGTTGTATTCGCAATTACTTTCTACATTTTACAGCTCGAAACCATTTGGGCGTAATTTCACATAAGAACAAATCGGCGGCTTGGGTTTTCAGCCGCCGTTTTTATTTCTTCCTTACATACTTGGAGGAATAGACATGAACGCAAAAGAATCGCTTTATCAAGCCTTTGAAGAAGGCACGCTCGCCAAAAAAACGGCGAATGAAATATTGAAAATTTTACAGATCCCCTATCGGGAGAAAAACCGCCTTACCGAGCTTTTAAACGCGCTCTGCGAAGAAGGCAGAGTTTTCCAAAACGACGGGGGCAGGTACGGAACGATCGAGCAATTAGGCTTAATTAAGGGCACGATTACGGGGCATGAGCGCGGGTTCGCATTTCTTCTCCCCGAAGACAAAGAACGCTATGAAAAGGACTTCTTCATCCCCCGCAAGAGCTTGCACGGCGCACTCCACGGCGACACCGTTTTAATCGAACGGATCTACGGAGAGAGCGACGACGAAGGAAGCGTTGTCAAAATTCTTTCGCGCGGGTATGAAAAGATCGTCGGCACTTTCCGCAGAGATAAGCGCGCGGGATATCTTTTCCCCGATGAAAAACGCTTTTCTACGGAAATTTATATCCCCCTTTCCGCCTGCTCGCATATCAAAAGCGGGGTGAAAGCGGTGGCGAAAATCACTTCCTATCCTTACGGAAAATCCCCCGGCGGGGAGATCGTAGAAGTGCTTGGCGAAGAAGACGATTTTTTCGCCGAAGAGCTTTCCATTATCCGCTCTTACGATCTTCGAGAAGAGTTCCCGCCGCGCGTGGAAAAGGAAGCGCAAAGACAAGCCGCACGTAGGATTACGGAAGCGGATATTGCAACCCGCAGGGATTTTCGCGATAAACTCATCGTTACAATCGACGGCGCGGATACGCGGGATATCGACGACGCGGTGTCTTTGGAAAAGGACGGCGACGATTATCTTTTGGGCGTGCATATTGCGGACGTGAGCCATTACGTGGAATACCGTTCCCCCTTGGACGTTGAAGCATTCGAGCGCGGTACGAGCGTATATTTCCCCGACCGCGTTTTGCCCATGCTCCCCCGCCCCCTTTCCAACGGCATTTGCTCGCTTAACGAAGGAGAAGACAGACTCACTCTTTCCTGCCTTATGCGTATCGACAAAAACGGCGCAGTAAAGAGCAGTGAGATTGTGGAAGGGGTTATTCGCTCCGCGCATAAAATGACCTACGACGAAGTGGAGAAAATTCTCGAAAACGACGAGAGCGTTTGCGCAAAGTACCCGCTCGTTAAGGACATGGTATGCCTTTTTGCGGAATTGACCCGCATTTTGCAGACCATGCGCCAAAAGAAAGGGAACATTTCTTTGGACGTAAAGGAAGCCAAAATTCTTTTGGAGAACGACGAAATCGTTATCCCCGATTACAAGCGTGCGTTTTCCTATCAGATCATAGAAGCGTTTATGGTGCTTGCGAATGAAACGGTGGCGGAGTATATGCACTCGATCGAAGCGCCCTTCGTGTACCGTATCCACGAAAAACCCAGTGAAGAGAAGGCGGTAGCCTTCCGCAACTTTGCGCAAACTCTCGGCTTAACTGCGCGTTTCCGCGCGGACGACGTAAAGCCGTACGACTATCAAAATCTGCTCAAATCCGCGGAAAATTTACCCGTCTATTCGGTGCTCAACCGCGTGATGCTGCGCTCTATGCAAAAGGCGCGTTATGCCCCTGAAAACGAAGGGCATTTCGGCTTGGCAAGCCAGTGTTATTGCCACTTCACTTCCCCTATCCGTCGATATCCCGACCTTTGCATTCACCGCATCATCAAGCTCGTCATAAACGGCGGATATCCCGACGCCTTAGAACGCTTCGGCGGGTTCGTGGCGGAAGCAGCAAAGCAGTCTTCCGAAAGAGAACGGCGCGCCACGGACGCGGAACGGGACGTGGACGATCTTTATACGACTATGTATATGAGCGAACGGATCGGCGAAGAATACGAAGCCGTAATTTCGGGCGTTACCGCTTTTGGGCTGTTTGCCGAGCTTCCGAACACGATCGAAGGCTTTATCCCTATCGAATCTCTTTACGGAGAATATTCCTTTGATCCCGACCGTTTCCGCTTAGTAGGGCGCACGGAGAGCTACACCATCGGCGAAAGCATACGGGTGAAGGTCGTGGACGTGGATTTTTACCGACGCAGAAGCGAATTTCGCCTTTTAAAGAAGTTATAACCCCCACCCATGTATGGATTGAATACAAAAAACGGAGTGTTTTATGAAAATCATCGCAACCAACAAAAGCGCGTCTTTTGAATACTTTATCGAAGAAAAATACGAAGCAGGTATCGTGCTCGAAGGCAACGAGATCAAATCCCTGCGCGCGGGCAACGTGAATATGAACGACAGCTTTTGTTTCGTGCGCGGGAGCACGGTATCCGTAAAGAATATGCACATCGCCTTTTACGAGAAGTCGGACGGGTTCAGCACAAAGGATACCCGAAGAGACCGCAAGCTGCTCTTGCATAAGAGTGAAATCGCCAAAATTGCGGGCAAAATCAACCGCCAAGGTTATACGCTCGTTCCGTTAAAGCTGTACTTTAAAGACGCACTCGTAAAGGTGGAAATCGCTCTTTGTAAAGGTAAACACACCTACGATAAAAAGCAGTCGATTGCAGAGCGAGATATCAAACGCTCCACCGACCGCGATATCAAAAACGCAGGATTTTAATTATGAGCATAATAAAAAACGAAATACCCATTTTGGAATTTGATAGCGAAGCGCGCGCTGTTATTGATCCTACGCATGAAAGACTTGCCTTGAAACTTCCAAAAAAATGCGTATTTGCCTTTGTGGGTGAATATATCGACGAATACGCCGTAAAAAACAACGCAAAAAAGGCATCTGAATTTGTCAGCGCAACCAAGAAATACCCTATTTATATTACTGTATATAAGGGAGAAGAGATCGTGCTTTGCCAAGCGCCCGTGGGCTCTGCCCCCGCAGTACAGCTCTTGGATTGGCTCATCGGATACGGCGTTAAGAAGATCGTATCTACGGGAACCTGCGGGGCGTTGGAAAACTTCCCGGAAAGCACTTTTCTCGTCCCCTACAAAGCCTTGCGCGACGAAGGAACTTCCTACCATTACGCACCCCCTTCCCGCTATATCGAGATTGACGAACGCGCTCGTACTGCTATCAAGCAAGCCGTTCTATCCCACGGAATACACTGCCAAGAAGTCATCACCTGGTCAACGGACGGTTTCTTCCGTGAAACCAAAGAAAAAGTCGCCTATCGGAAAAACGAAGGGTGCTCGGTCGTGGAAATGGAATCTTCCGCGCTTGCCGCTTGCGCGAACTTCCGCGGAGCGATTTGGGGCGCCCTCCTTTACACCGCCGACAGCCTTGCGAATATAGAGAAATACGACGAGCGAAATTGGGGCGGAAACACCTATGAATACGCTTTGATCTTATGCCTTGACGCAGTAGCAAGATTGTAACTAAAACAGCTTCGCTTTTTTCAAGCGAAGCTGTTTTTTATTCCCCTTCGGCGGGTTTCAATCAAATGATATTCCCGTACGTTTTCAAACTCAAAGCCTACAGGGCTGTGGGGCGAAGCAAAGCAAATCGAGCCGTCGGGCGCCGCGATCATACTATACCCGTCCCCGCAAAAGAGAATGGGAACTCCGTACGCATACGCATATGCGCGAACGAGCACCTGTTGCATGCTATCCATGGTTCGCCCGAAGGGGCAAACGATAAAATCACTCCCACAAAGCGCAAGACTTTTCACCGCGTCGGGGAAGTGTATGTCTTCCGCCACCAGCACTCCCATGCGCCCCGCTTTCGTTTCATAAACCCGCAACGCCGCGCCCGCCCCGACTTCTCCGTCCACGGAATGCAGCATATCCGATACCCCGCAGAGCCGTCCGTTGTCCGCAATCACCGCCGATTTGCGCCTTTGCCCGCGCGTATCTGTGATACACCCGCAGACTACCGTGGTTTTGGCGGTCTTGGAAAGCATCGCCGCATCTTCAAAAAAGCCACTCTCCCCCTTGAGCTCCTTTTCATAGCTCACAACTCCCATACCGTTAAAACCGAACAAAATCAAGTCTTCGCCATCGCTTTCATAACTATCCTTAAAGGATTTTAGTTTTCCCCGACTCACAAATAGAATTTTCATATTTTTACGTTGCACCTTCTATCTTTTGGTTTCCTTTCATTATATCCAAGACAAAGGAAAAAGGTGCAAAAACGCCGTTTCCACCCGTTTTCATTAAAGCGGGTTTTTATTAAGGCAAAATAAAAAGCGTTACCTAAGCCCAAAGAAACGCCCTTAAAACGATTTCGTATTCGTGTGTAAAAAAGAGAAACCCAACCGCCACAAAGTG
>JAZQLT010000132.1:0-10525 GCA_045542815.1 Candidatus Scatosoma sp.
TATCGCCCCTCAAGACGAGCCTGTGCAAACGCCCCCACCCGACGTTCCGCCCGCTCCGCGGGAAGAAAACTATAACGACGAAAGCGTAGCGACGGAAAATTATTACGAGGAGAAAGAGAATGAACGCAGTCTGGTGGAGAAAGCTTGCGAAGATGCACATGCTCAAAGCGCAAATCAAGAGCAAAGCGAGAAAGCGGGGACAAACCCTTCGGAAGATGGGAATGCTGCGAGCGTACGCAGCGCGTTTAAAACCGACCCCGACGGATATTACCTTGCCGTAAAGGAAGAAGTCGATCGGCTGTTTAAAAGCTATCCGCGCGATAGCACGCTCTTAGGCGCGTTTTCGTGCAGCGAATGGGTACGGGTAAAGGGTACGGCGAAAGACCCGCAGTATCTTGTGGGCGTGCTTAGAGAAGACGGACGGGTGCGGTACATATGCTATGCGCTCGCCGCCGAAGATAAAAACTCTCCCCCCGAAGAGATCAAAAACGTCTGCGCCTTCGTTCCCCTTTCCGTGTACGAAGAAGACAAGGGCTTTTTCGTGATTTTCCAAAGCGCCGCAAGCGGTGAATGCGTGCGCCCGGAGCGCGCTTAAACCGCGTGCAAACGCTTGACAACGGCGTAAGAAAGATTTATACTGTTTTTAATAAATAATAGGAGATAATTTATGAAAACAGCAGTTTCTTTGCGTGCGGTATCTCTTTCGCGTAAACTCGCTTTTACGGCGCTTTTTTCCGCCCTTTGCTTGGTTGGCACGGTCGTCATCGCAATCCCCTTGCCCTTTGGATATTTTAACGTGGGCGACGTGTTCGTTTTGCTGTCGGCGTGGTGTTTGGGACCGTTGTACGGAAGCGCGGCGGCAGCGGTAGGCAGCGCACTTGCCGATATCGTCAGCGGCTTTCCCATTTACGCCCCCGCAACCTTCCTTATTAAGGGTATAGACGCACTTATCGCATACATGGTATGGGCGCTACTCAAAAAAGCCGTTAGAAATGAGAAATTAGATATTCTCCCGCGTCTTTGCGGCGCTCTGCTCGGCGAAACGTTCATGATCGGCGGATATTTCCTTTACGACGGGATTTTATACGGCTTTGCCGCCGCGGCGGGAAGCTTACTTGGAAATACTTTGCAAGGCGTTTTCTGTTTGACCTGCGCCGTAGCGTTGATTTCGGTACTTACGCATATTAAAGCTATGAACCGCCTTTTCCCTTTTCTTACGAATTGAATAGATCCCCGTCAAATGCAAATATGGTCTATCTTAAACCCCTATAATAAACAGAAAGAGAGAACAAAAACGGTTAATCCGCAACGTTCTCTCTTTTTTGCTATGCGATATGTTTACTTACGCAAACGCGATATACTCGCTTTGCTCGCGCGATATATTGTCGCTTCGCGCCCATGCGATATGATATAAATCCCTTCGCGCCCTCAGGGCATATCGCTTGCCGCAGACAAATATCGCCCCCGAAGGGAATATCGCAAATTCCGCAAGGGATTTATATCGCTGCGTGTTCTCCTTAGCGGAGAACACGCATATGCGCACCCGCTTTTTGTTAACTGTCAAATTCGTAATAATACAGAAGGTTGGTGCTCGCGTCAAACGCGACAAAATCAAAATTCACCGTATCCCCCAAATACCACCAATAGCCGTCTGCAATATCGGGGATAACCTTTTCCCCCGTCTGATTGTTGCGAAACCAACTGTCATCGTAGCCGTTTTCTCCGTAGAATATGTTGAAAACTTCTCCCGTCAACGGCATTTCGCGCCATCCATTGCCCTTTTCTGCACCCGCCAATGCTTGCAGCTCGCCCACTGTTTCCTTAGGCAACGCAAACACGACGAGCGAGTTCCCGTCGTTGAACCAACCGCGATCCGACCACTGCTCTACAATCTCCGCTTTGGATAAATCCAGCGAAAGCGTTTCCCCTATTTGTCTTTTCAGTTTATAATCCGCGCACCCGCCAAGCATAAAAACGCAAGCAAGCGGAAGACAGAAAGCGAACACTCGTTTCATACCTTGCTCCTTTTGTTTTATTATAACACACTCTACGTGCCGTAGCAAGACTTTTGAAAAAAATATAAAATTTTTCTATAAAGTGGGATAAAATGAGTTGACAAACGCACTATATTAGGCTATAATAAGTTCGTTAATGCGGTCGTGGCGGAACTGGCAGACGCGCAAGACTAAGGATCTTGTGGGTAACTCCATGCAGGTTCAATTCCTGTCGACCGCACCACGAAGAAAGGACACCCAATCGGTGTCCTTTTTTTCGTGGTGTGATGGATAGTCGCGTAAGCTGTATAAATTTATAAATGCGATTTCCCGCATTTGGGACAAAAAACAAGATTGTATCCGTTCGTTTAAGACATGCCCCCGTCTTTTATCAGCTCCGCCAAAAGGTCGCGGACAAACACTTGGTGCGCGTCGTCGTAGTATTCGACAATCTCCAAATACCCCATTCCGTTGAAATCATAGTTCGCGCAATAGGTATCTACGATCACGTAGTACGTTTCACTATCCTGAATGCTGTTTATCATCGCCGCCGCATTCTCGCCGTAGTACATGTAATAACGGTCGCTCGCCGTGTTGATAAATTGACTCTTTAACCGACTGCCCGTAAGAGAACACAAAATGACGGGATTATCAAAGGTAAACAGCGTATAGATATCCCCGTAGGTAACCTGCCCCGCAGGCAGATAGTAGGGACTGCGAACGCTCATAAACCCGCCGCCGAGCACAATCTTGCCCGCATACCGCGCGTCATTTCCCCAGCGCTCCATACCCGCAAGATACATCGCCTGCGCGGCAAAATTCGCAAGCGAATCGGAATTTCTCTTGCTGGCGTTATACCCCAGCGTTTCGTCTATTTTGGCAAGCTCGTCCGCGTATTTGTCCAGCAGCGAGTCCACGATCGGATCGTCCGCCATGTTCTGATATTCGCTGTGATAAACGGTTTTTGCCGTTACCACGGAGACTTCATCCGTAGCCACGTTGACGTTAACCTTTGCGTGCGAGAGCCCTTTGCCGTTATCCCCGCCCGCCTGCAAATGCCAAACGCCGTATCTGTCCGTCTTTTTGACAACTTGGTGGGTGTGTCCTTCAAACACGAGATCCACGTACCCGTTAGAAAGCTGTTCGTCGTAATACGAGCCGTAGCTGTCCCCGCTGTCGTGCAGGGAATACACCACGATGTCCGCGCCTTCTGCGCGGAGCTTTTGGGATTCCGCTTTTACGAGCTTGGTAAGATCGCTCCCCACCTTGAAATAGATATCTTCCATCTGTTCTTCGGCAATATCCGAATAGCAATCCCCGATCGCGCCGATGATCCCGATCTTCACACCGCCGCGCTCTACCATAACGGACGCGTCGCAGTACTCTACGCGCTTGCCCGTGTTGCGGTCGTAAATATTGATCCCAAGGAAAGGGAAGTCTGCGATTTTCTCGTTCGCTTCTACGCAATCCTCGCCCCAATCAAATTCATGATTGCCCATTGACATCGCCGCAAAGCCGAGATCGTTCATCCAATCGGTGATAATGTTCCCTTTGGTGAAGTTGGATTCCGCGCTTCCCTGCCACATATCCCCCGCGGAAAGGAGCACCGTGTTCTCGTTCACCGTCTTGGCGTTGCGCAAATACGTCGTCATTTCGTCCAAGCCGATATTCGCGTACGTATCGTCGAATTTACCGTGTAAATCGTTGATCGAATAGAAATCCAGCGTAACCTGTATGCCGACGAAGCAGGTATCGCACGTCCCGTCCGCATTCGCGTCCGTGTGCTCGTGCGGGGGCGCAAGCACAATTTTGCAACCGTCGCAAATCCCGTCGCTGTCCGTATCCGAGTGCGTATGTACCGAAACGGAAGCTCCGCAAGTATCACAAGTCCCGTCTCCGTTTAGGTCCTTATGCTTGCAAGGCGCTTCCAGCTCTTCCTTGCAGGTGTCGCACACCCCGTCCCTATTGAGATCGATATGGTGATGCTCTACGATATCCAAACCGCTGGAAGAAGAGCTCTCTCCCCCTCCCGCATAAAAACAGCCCGTAAATGTGAACAGAAGCGCAAATCCCGCGCTTAACCACCGTTTTTTCATGCGTTCTCCTTCTCGTCTGTCTCTTCATGGACGGACGGCTTTTTTTCGTTTTTGAGTACCCACAACGCATACAGCACGGGCACAACGGTAAGCACTGCCGCCGTTACGTATTGCAGTACGGGCGAAGCGGGCGCTTGAAACGCCGAAAGCGCGTTGAGCGCGCCGTGTGCGATCATGCAGGGCAATAGATTTCCCGATTTATGGAAAATAACGGTAAACAAGAACCCTGCCGCCGTCGCGTAACAAATTTGCAGGAGCGTGGGGATAAATTCCGCACCGCTCAAAAGATTGATAATATGCCCGATCCCAAAGGTCAAGCTGGAAACGATCATCGCACTGATGAGTCCGTCTTTGCGCATGGAAACGAACAAAAATCCACGGAAAATCAGCTCTTCCAAGAACCCTACGCAAAGCATGCTGACGATGTAGAGCACCGTTTCAAACCACGAGAAATGCAGCGCTACACCGCCCCATAAATTGACGGAAACGATAAGCGCGAGCGGGAGAAAGTACAAGTAGGTTTTCGGCGCAAATTCGCCCTTGCAAAGCCCGTATTTTTCATGTAAGGCGTGCTTTTTAAGCCACCAGAGCCAAAATACACTCGCCGCGACCCCGACCACCGCCGTAATCACCTTTTCTATGCCCAAGAGCGCGGATATTTCATCCGCCGCGCTAAAGAGCACCACGTAGGCTACGATGGATAAAATCGCAAAAATCAGTTCGTGCTTTTCGTAAAATTTTTTCATGGTATTCCCTTGTAATCCCTTATTATTATATATTGTAGCAAATATTCCGCAAAAGCTCAACCGTTTTGCTTTCTGTCTGTATAAATTTTATAAAAAAAGCCAAAATTCGCCCTTTTTGGTTTTTTCATGCATATTCCCCCCGCCTTTGCCGCAAGATATTTGTAATGGAGGAAAATTATGAAAGCAACCGGAATTGTCAGAAGAATAGACGAGCTCGGCAGAGTGGTGATCCCGAAAGAGATCCGCCGCACCCTGCGCATCAAGGAAGGCGACCCTTTGGAGATCTTTACCGACCGCGATGAGCTCATGCTCAAAAAATACTCCCCGATCGCAACCTTGGAGCGGTTTAGCAAAGCCACCGCACGCTCCTTAAACGATTTAAGCGGAAAACTCGCCGTCATCTGTGATACGGACGGCATCTTGCACGCCGTTGGCGAAGGAAAAAAGGAGCTGGACGGGAAAAATCTGTCCGAAGAAATGGATAAAATTTTAAGAGAACGCCGCAGTTACATTGCAAACGCCGCCGAAGGCGGAGATATCCTGCCGATCACAAGCGGGCGCGAGGAAGGAATTACGGCGCAGGTGATCGTGCCTATCGTGTCGGGCGGGGATTGCCTTGGCGCGGTCGCCGTACTCTCCAAAGAAGAAGGCGCGAAAATGGACGGGAGCGATATGAATTTGGCGCGGCTCACCGCCGATATTTTAGCAAATCAGTTTGAGTAAATTAAAAAACACCCCCAAGGGGTGTTTTTTATTACTGCCATGAAGACGTTTTTTGTTTCAAGAAGGTTTGGGAAGCAAAGTGAGAGAGTTCCCATACCGTTTCATCCCAACCAAGCGTATCCGTATAGAAGGATTTTGTTTTGAGCATATCGTCCGTAGCTACGCCTGCGTTCGTGGCGTTATCAAACAGGACGTATAGCGACGTCGTTGGCGTCTCGCCCTTCGACTTATCCACCCAAACGTCATCAAAATAAATCAATTGATCGAAGCAATCCTCGTGATAATAATTATTTCTTGCTATGCCAGCTCCAACGGTGATCGCAACCGCATCTACCATTCTCATAGACGCACTTTCTCTGATCGTTAAGTCTCCCATGAATACGTTGTTTTCTATCGTGCCCCCGATAGATTCGAGCTGTGCGTAATCATAAATATAATTCCTTACGCAAATCGCCCCCGTTTCCACTTCGCAATTCGACGGCATACTCGTATTAGAAACGTCGCCCATACACAAACAGTTGCGTACTATGCCCGTATTCTCCGCTACAATGCTGGCAACGCCGATACGGTCGCGCGTATAATCATTCTTATACTTTTCCGTAATGCATACGTTTGCCCAACTTTCAATATTCTCGATTTTCCCTAAATTCGTCGTAGCGATTGCGCCCGTCCATTCTCCTTCTACAAAGCCTTGCAATTTTACGTTTCTCACCACGCCGCTTTCTCCGATATACCCGAAGAAACCGCTGTACGTTCGGTTATCCTTTGTAGAAAGTACTTCATCGACATTCCCGTTGATCAAATTGCCATCGCCGTCAAAAATTCCTTCGAAGGGCTGTTCGGGGCTGCCTATCGGCGTATTCCAATTCTCTATATCGTCTGTCAAAACGAAAACCTTGTTTTTCGTTTGCCCTGCATAAAGCTGGAATTGCCTGCCGTCTTCGATTTTGATAACGGAATCCGCCCACTTCCATTGCGCGTATAAATCGAGAACGCTCCCTCTTTCTTTCGTCGGAGTTGCCTGCCCGCCGTTATACGAAGTTCCATATCCGTTGGAATACGTGGACCAGCAGTCAAAACACTTATACTGCGGGGTCGTAAAGGGGTTTTCTAAGAAACAGTCCCCTTTCATATTCGCAACCGTTTGCGAAACTATTGCACCCGTGCCGTCGTTGGCGTGATAACGAACGGTGTACGTTCCGTGATCGTATTCCCATTTCGCTTTTAAAACAATCGTTTCCCCTACTTCGCAGAGATTTAACACAACTTCTCCGTCTTCATAAAGGTCGCCGTCGTTTTCCCAACCCATAAACACGTAGTTTTCTTCCGCGTGTTCAAAAGTGTTCAAACGCAAAGCCGTCGATTCGCCGTATTTGATTTGCTGCGTCTCTTCTTCGTTTCCATATTCAAAGACGACCGTATAATATACAACCGATTTGAATTTCGCATATACCTTATAGCGGTTTTCTGCCTGCAAAGGCTGATCTAACAGGGAATTGAGCGTAAATTCTTTCTCCCATTCTCCCTCGTCCCAGTACCAACCGTCAAAAGTATAGTCTTCCTTTTCAGGGTCTTTGGGCATGGCAATTTTGTCGCCGTTCGTACCCACGGTCGTAACCACCTTGCCGTCAACGATGAACTCAATATTATAATCAAATTCCAGCGTTTGATAACAGGCAACCGCAAACAAACCTACCAAACAGGTAAGCAGCAGTACCACCAGCAATCGGATTTTCTTCATTCCAATCCCTCTCTTTTACAATATTCTATATATAGTATATCATTCAAATTTTAAAAAGTCAATGTTTACGGGTTAACTTTTTCCGTACCGTCAAAAACAAAAAAGCGAACGTACAGTTCGCTTTTTTATTATGTAGAAATCTTAGCCTGCGAAAGGAGCCATGAGCGTATCCAACAAACCCCTTACCATCTCCAGCATGCCTCTGGAAAGAATCGCTCTTTCGGTGAGCGCTTCTCTGAAATGGAGAATGTTGAAATAATCCAGCGTACCGAACAGCAACCAAAGTGCAAAGCACGCCGCAACGCCGATGAGCGCGTACAGCACCGTCGCAAGGCAACCGTCTATCACGCGGGTAGGGCCCGTTTTTTCTACCATGTGGCAGCACTTTTTCAAGAAGATATTGATCAGCACGAAAGCGATAATTGCAAACGCCGCAAGGATAACCCCCGCCAAAACTCTCGCTATGATGACGTTCAAAGTGCCGTAGCCGATAAACGCCTGTTCCCCTCTGCTGACGAGCTGTGCAACGAAATAGAAGAACCCGTCCGTTGCAAACGCGTATTGCGTGAAGGGTACGAACAGACACAGCGCCACCGCAACGACCCCGCCGCCTACGACGATCAGAGCACGAAGACTGGAAAGGAAGCCTTTTTCATAGCCCTTGCGCGCCATGAGAATAATCAAGCCAAGCGCAAGCACGTCCATAGCATAGTGCATCGAGTCTTCAAAGAGCATTCCGATAAACGGTGCGCTCATAACAGGGCCAAGATACCCTTCGGAAAGTCTCGTCGTGCCGACGAGAACCAAGACGAAAGACACGAGCGACAAAAAGACCATCGTCGAATTGATTGCACAGGTGATACCGCCCATCAAACGCCCGAAGAAGCTCGGCGCGCCGTAACCCGTTTTATACAGGATCTTGCCGTAGGGCGCGTAATCGTTTTCCCCGTCGTAATCGAGATATTCAGGCTCGAATTCCAAGCCGTATTCCGCCAAAGAAGTGTCGCCGTTGACCTTTTCCTTGACCCATCTCATGCGCGGGCGCAGGAAGTACGCCAATACGCCGTACAGTGCAAGCATAGCGAGTATGCAAGCCAGCGCAACGCCTATCACGCCCACGGTTCCCCAGCCGGACACCGTATCGCGAAGCGCAGGAAAATAGCCGAAGATGATGAACAGTATGCTCACCGAGAACCAAATCAGCCCACCCCAACGAACACGGCGGAATCCTTTTACGAACCCCATGCTAAACGCTATGAGCAGGACTGCGGCAAACAGGCATGCGCCAAACACGCCCAAATACTGTATCATATCCTGCATAGCTAAAATCGAATGTAAAGGAATCATACGTTTTCTCCTTTTTATTTCACGGAGCATTCTCCGTTTCCACGGCGCAAGCGCCGCACGTTTGCTTATTTGTTAAAGTTATCTTTCAAGGACACGATCTCCGAAAGCACCAGCCCGCCCTTTTCGTCCACGCATTTTTTGTAGTACCCTACGCGCATGAGCTGGAACTGTTTTCCGTCCTTACTTTCCGCAAGGTAAGGCTCTGCCTTGCCGTGGAAAATACGCTCGCTGTCCAAATTCATTCTTTCGGTGAAATCCTGTCCCGCGTACTCCGCGTCCTTCAAAAGGGGCGCGTATTTGCGAATTTCCGCATCTACGCCCGTCTTCGCATCTACCCACTGGATCGTTCCCTTCACCTTGATACCGCTGGTATCGTTGGACGATCTGCTTTCGGGGATATACGAGCATTTCAGCTCCGCCACTTCCCCGTTTTCGTCCGTTACCACTTCGTCGCAGTGGATAATGTACGCACCTTTGAGCCGTACGTACCCGTCCGCTTTCAAGCGCTGGTATTTGGGCGGGGGGTTGAGCGAAAAGTCCGCTTTGTCGATATACACGGTATTGGAAAACGCCACCTTTCTCGTCCCCAGTTCGGGTTTTAAGGGATGGATTGCCGTTTCCAGCATTTCTTCACCCGTGTAGTTGGTAATCGTAATTTTCAAGGGTTCGAGCACCGCCATGGCGCGCTCTGCATTCTCGTTGAGATTGTCGCGAATGCACGCTTCTAAGTAGGAAAGCTGACATTCGGAGTTCGCCTTTACGATCCCGATCTTCGTACAAAAATCCAAGAGCGCTTCGGGCGGTACGCCGCGGTTTCTAAGCCCTGCCACCGTCGGCATACGGGGATCGTCCCAGCCGTGCACGTGGTTTTCTTCCACGAGCTTTTTAAGATACCGCTTGGACATCACCGTGTTGGTTACGGCAAGTCTTGCAAACTCGATTTGGCGGGGCTTGGGAGAGAACCCAAGCTGAATGCCTACCCAATCGTAAAGCGGTCTGTGGTCTTCAAATTCCAAGGTACACAGGGAATGGGTTACGCCCTGTAAGTAATCGCAAATGGGATGCGCGTAATCGTACATGGGATAAATACACCATTTATCCCCCGTGCGGTGGTGCGCACAACGCAAAATGCGGTAGATGACGGGGTCGCGCAGGTTCATATTCGGCGACGCCATGTCGATCTTTGCACGCAGGCACTTGCTGCCGTCGGGGTATTTTCCCGCTTTCATTTCACGGAAGAGCTGTAAGTTTTCTTCCACGCTGCGGTTTCTGTACGGACTTTCCGTCCCCGCTTCGGTGAGCGTACCGCGCGTTGCGCTGATCTCTTCGGGGGAAAGGTCGCACACGAAAGCTTTGCCGTCCGTAATGAGTTTTTCCGCATACTCGTAAATGGTATCGAAGAAATCGGAGGCATACACTTCGTTCGCCCATTCGTAACCGACCCATTCGATATCCTTACGAATGGCGTCCACGAACTCTGTTTTTTCCTTAGACGGGTTGGTGTCGTCGAAGAAGAGATTGCACTTGCCGTCGTATTTTTTCGCCGTACCGAAATTGACGAGCATACTTTTGATATGTCCGATATGGAGATATCCGTTGGGCTCGGGCGGGAAGCGGGTCTGCACCGCGGAAATCTTCCCGTTTTCGATATCGTCGTTGATGATCTGTTCAATAAAATTCGTTGCTTCTATCGTTTTCATATTCACTCTTGATTATTTCCGTTTCCGTTGTTTTTAGTCTTACGACAGCCCCACGATCGTACCGTCGCTTAAAAGGTCGATCTCTTCCGCGGCGGGATGCGCGCCAAGCCCCGGCATCAGCATGACCTTACCTGCGATCGCCCCGATAAAGCCCGCGCCGCCTTTCAATACGATATCC
>JAZQLT010000133.1:0-14203 GCA_045542815.1 Candidatus Scatosoma sp.
GCATACCGGCTGCTTTGGACGTCACCTCGACACTGCCCCCAGCCAAGAAGGTCGCGCCGAAGGAAGTCGGCGCGCCGTAAGTGCGGTCTTCCCCCACGACATCTGCCACGCTTTCTTCGGGTAAGCCGTTCTGCGTGGTACAAACAATACCGTCTTCTTTTACGTGCGGTAAAAGCGCCGTCAGCGTTTGCGCGTTTTGGCGCTGCTTTGTCATAAGAAAAACGACGTCGTATTTTTCCGTCATTTCCGACGGCAAAAGAGCGTTGACTTTTACGCAGAGCGTTTTACCCTCCGCCGTGCAAACAATTCTTGCGCCGTCTTTTTTTAAGCCTGCAATATGCGCCGTGTTACGTGTGATTAAATCGACCTTTTCCAGTCCGCCCAAGGTGAGCAGTGCGCCGAGCACCGTGCCCATCGCGCCCGCGCCGTAAACGGCTATTTTCGCATTTTTCGCGTTCATGCCTGCACTGCCTTTGCAACGGCATCCACCGCTTGCATAATACTCATGCCGTCCAGCTCCACCGCGATATCCGCGTATTTTTCATAGAGCGGCGTACGCTCGTCATACAAATCTTTGAGCGTAAACCCGTCCTTGTACGCAACCCCGCGCTTAGTCAAATCCCCAAGGCGGCTTGCTATCGTTTCGTAGGAAAGCTTTAAGTACACGATTTTCCCCATCGTTTTCAGCTTCTGCATAGCGTAATCGCGGTAAATCACGCTCCCGCCTGTGGCAAGCACGCAGCGGTCGGCGCAAATTTCCGAATTTATCTTGGCTTCGATGTCCAAAAAGGCTTCCCTGCCCACCTCGGCAATGATTTGGGGCAGGCGTTTCCCTTCCCTTGCCACGATGACGCTGTCGCTATCCACATAGCCGTAGCCGAGCTTTTCCGAAAGCTCCGTGCCAATCGTCGTCTTGCCGCAACCGGGCATGCCGATCAAAATAATATTTCCTTTTCGCATATTACTCCACTCCCCCGAACACCCGTTTGAGCGTTCCTAAAATATCCGCGTCCGCAGGCGCCCATTCTTCTTCCTTCAACTCCGCAGGCAAAAGCCATGCACAGCTTTCATGCTCTTTGAGCGTAAAATTCGAAAGCATTTCACACTCGTACAGCGAAAGCGTGATGATGAAATCGGGATATTCGTAGGTATGGCAAGCGTACAGCCCGCCTACCCTAATTTCCATATCCAGCTCTTCTTTCAGCTCCCGCTTTACGGCGTCTTCGCCGCGTTCGCCTTGCTCGATTTTCCCGCCGGGAAACTCATATTTATGCGCCACGTAAGTATAGGGCGAATCCCCGCGTTTGGTCGCAAAAATCCTGCCCCCGTCAAACAACAGCGCCGCCGCTACTTGCACGTGTTTTTTCTCGTTCATCTCGTACCTGCCTACTCTTCTTCCAAGAAATTTACCAAAATGGAGTTTTGAACGTATAAGTATTCGTCTTTGATTTTCAAATAATCGCCGTTCAATTCCAGATACTTTACCGTCTTTTTCAAAGCGGACGGGAAATCGTCGCCAAGGGAGGAGCCAAAGGCATTTTTATATTCCGTCATGGAAAGCCCCTTTGCCGTGCGGAGCGCGAGCATGACGTATTCGAATTTCGCGTCGCGTTCTTCCACCTGTTCGCTCGTAACGGCGGGATAGAACCCCGAAATGATACATTTCATGTATTCGTCCAAATCAAAGGTATTCGTAAAGCGTTTGCCCATCATAAACGAGCTTGCCGAAACGCCCACGCCGATATACTCTCCGCGCTTCCAGTAGTTCAGATTATGTCGGCTCTCATAGCCGGGAACGGCAAAATTCGATACTTCGTAGCGTTTATAACCCTTTTCTTCCAAAAGCTTTCTGCCAAACTCGTACATTTCGGCAACCTCGTCCGAATCGGGCAGCTCGCCGTTGAGATAATCGGTGTAAATGGGCGTGCCGTCTTCCACCGTCAACGCGTACATGGATATGTGCTTTGACCCGCAAGCATGTGCAAGCTCAATCGTTTTTGCAACGTCTTCTTTGGTCTGATTTTTTAAGCCCAGCATGATATCTGTGCTGAAATTCTGCCCTTCCAAGAGCTTCGTAGCATACACGTAATCGCGGGCGTTATGAATACGTCCCAAATCCGCGAGCTGCTCGTCTATCGCCGTTTGCAGACCGATAGAAAAGCGGTTGATCCCCGCCTGCAGATAGGTTTTCACCTTACTCTCTCCTATCGTGCCGGGGTTGAGCTCCAACGTAATTTCCGCGTCCTTTTTCAAACGAAAGCACGCCTTAATCTGGTTCATCGCACCCAAAATGAGCTTCGGCGGGATATACGAAGGCGTACCGCCGCCAAAATAGACGGTGTCGAACTCGTAGTCTTTGAGTTCTTCTCCGCGCATTTTAAGCTCTTTATACAAGCACGCCATATACGCTTCGGCGTACTCGATTTTGTCGGGATAGGACGTGAAATCGCAATAAGAACATTTGTGCCTGCAAAAGGGCACGTGAATATAAATTCCTGCCATATTTTTTCCTTTGCGGCATATCACCGCGGGGGTTATAAGTGAATTGCCTTTCGGCGTGAATTTTCGCTTTGCAATTTACTTTTAAAACGCAGAGATGCGAGCAGTTCAAGGAAGGCGCGGCTTTGCCGCAGGGAGTGTACTAAGCCGTACACGACCAAGGCAAAACGCAAGCCTGACGCTGAAATGCGAAGCATATATGCGTTTTAATCCTTGTTTGTTTTAAGAATTTCCATGAATACTTCGCTCGGCACTTCCACCGAGCCCATCTTGCGCATACGCTTTTTGCCTTCTTTTTGCTTTTCAAGAAGCTTGCGCTTTCTCGTGATGTCGCCGCCGTAGCACTTCGCCAAAACGTCCTTTCTGACAGCCTTTACCGTTTCGCGGGCGATGATTTTTCCGCCCACCGCCGCCTGCACGGGAATTTCAAACAACTGCCGAGGGATTGCTTCTTTCAAATTCTCGCAAAGGGTTCTGCCCCGCTCGTAGGCTCTGCCTTCGAACACGATAATGGAAAGCGCGTCGCAAATCTCCCCGTTTAACAAAATATCTAACCGTACGAGCTTGGAGCGTTGATACCCCGCAAGCTCGTAATCGAAGCTCGCGTACCCTTTGGTACGGGATTTCAAGCTGTCGAAAAAGTCATATACAATCTCGTTTAAGGGGAGCGTGTATTCCAGCTTCACACGACGCTCGTCCAAGTAGGTCATATTCTTGAACACACCGCGTTTTTCCTTGCAAAGGTCCATGACCGAGCCCATGTAATCGGGCGGCGTATATACTTCCGCTTTGACAATGGGTTCTTCCATGTATTCGATATCCGACGGGTCGGGAAGGTGGGACGGGTTATCGACGAAAAACTCTTCGCCGTCCGTTTTATGCACGTGATAGCTCACGCTCGGTGCTGTCGTGATAATATCCAAATTAAACTCACGCTCGATACGCTCTTGAATAATCTCCATATGCAAGAGCCCTAAAAATCCGCAACGGAACCCGAACCCAAGCGCCACCGAATTGTCGGGCTCAAAGATGAGCGACGCGTCGTTGAGCTGTAATTTCATGATTGCGTCTTTTAAATCGTTGAACTTACTCCCGTCCAAGGGATAGATACCGCAAAAGACTACGGGCTGCACCTTCTTGTACCCGGGCAAGGGCGCGGGCGCGGGATTGTTTGCTAAGGTTACCGTATCTCCCACCGCCACGTCTTGAATGGATTTGATAGAAGCGGCAATATAGCCGACTTCGCCTGCTTGCAGCTTATCCTTGGGCGTGGGGTTGGGCGCAAAAGCGCCTACTTCCGTAACGTCATAGACCGTGGGAGAAAGGAAAGTTTTAATTCTATCCCCCACCTTCACCGTGCCGTCCATGATACGCACAAAAAGAATGACCCCTTTATAGTTATCGTAATAGCTGTCGAAAATAAGCGCTTTAAGCGGTTCTTCCGTATCCCCTTCGGGTGCGGGGAAATACTGCGTGATCGCTTCCAAAAGGTCTTCGATATTCGTACCTTCTTTCGCCGAAACGCAAGGCACGCCTTCCGCGTCCAGACCGATCACGTCTTCGATTTCCTTTTTCACTTCGTCAATGCGCGCGCTGGGCAAATCGATCTTATTGATGACGGGCAAAATTTCAAGGTTGTTTTCGAGTGCAAGATATACGTTCGCAAGCGTTTGCGCTTCTACGCCCTGCGTTGCATCGACAACCAAAATCGCCCCTTCGCACGCGGCGAGCGAACGGCTCACTTCATAGGTAAAGTCCACGTGTCCCGGCGTATCGATCAGGTTGAACTCGTACTCCTGCCCGTCCTTTGCCGTATAATACATGCGTACGGGGGTGAGCTTGATCGTGATACCGCGCTCGCGCTCGATATCCATGCTATCCAAGAGCTGTTCTTCCATGTCCCGCTGGGAAACCTGTCCCGTGCGTTCCATGAGCCTGTCCGCAAGCGTGCTTTTGCCGTGGTCGATATGCGCGATGATACAAAAATTTCTTAAAAGCCGATTAGGTTTTGCCATAATTAATTCTCTTTATTAAAGTATTCGATAAAACAGTGCAACGCATAAGAAACGGGTGCGTTTTTCGGGAGCAGCATGCCCACCGAACGGGCAGGCAAAGCAGGGTCTGTGCCCACTTCAAACATCTCCCCTTCGGAAAGCTGGCGGGCGGCGTACTCTCTCGGAATAACGCCAAGCCCCATGCCGCGAACAACGAGCCGTTTCATCAAATCCCAGCTCCCCACTTCAATCGACGGCTGCAAATCCACGCCGTGCGCGCCTAAAAAATTATCCAAAGCGCGCCTTGCAACCGTGTTCTTGTCCATTAGGATAAGAGGGTATTTTTTGAGCTTGGACAAAGACATGGGTGCTTTGTTTTCCAGCTCTTCAAACTTCTTGCCCGCGATAAAGATATCGTTTAACCGCATACAGTTTCCGTACAAAGTCAATTCGGGATCCACCGCAATCGGCAGATTGACGAAGGCGATATCGCAGCGGTTTGCTTTGAGCTTTTCAATCGTGTCGGGCGTAAAGTCCGCCATAAGCTCGATCTTGACGGCGGGGAAACGCTCGTGAAAATCCACGATTTTATCCGCAAGGAAATATCTGAAAACCGTCCCGCTTGCGCCAATACGAATGACCCCCGTTGCAGAAGCCTTCATCTCCGAAATACGGTTTTCCGCTTCGTACAAAAGCCCGAGTGCGCGCTCCACCTCGGGGAAAATAAGCTTGCCTCCTTGTGCGGAAAGCTCCATGCCGCGGTGCGTGCGGTTGAACAGACTAATCCCCAACTGGCTTTCCAGCTGTTTCACCGACTGCGAAACCGCGGGCTGCGAGATATACAGCTCTTCCGCAGCCTTTGTAAGGCTGCCGCATTTTGCCACCGTATAAAATACTCTGTATAATTCCAGATTTACCATAATCGCATACCTGCCCCCTTATTTCCCTACGCAGAACTTCTCAAAAATCTCTTGTATAATCGCTTCCGTCGCCGTTTCGCCCGTAATTTCGCCAAGCGCGTCCCAGCTTTCTTTCACGTCGATACCGATGAGATCCAAAGGCGCAAACTCGCAAGCGGCAATTGCTTTTTGCAAGCTCTCCTGCGCCCGTTTCAAGGCGTCGAAGTGCCGCTCTTCGATTAAGAACGCCGCGTCTTCGCTACGTGCGCCTACTCCCTTTTCGTACAGAAGCTGTTTCAGCTTCACAATCCCTTCCCCCGTTACTGCGGAAGTATGCACGTCCGCGTCCGTTTCCGTTTCATCACGGGTGATATCCGACTTGTTCAGCACCTTGATCAACGGCTTGCCTTTCACCATTTCCAAAACGCGGATATCTTCTTCGTCTATCCCGCCTTTGGGGGACATGTCCGCAACGAACACCGCTACGTCCGCGCTCTTGATGATCGCTTCCGCGCGCTCGATACCGATATTTTCAATAAAATCCCCGCTTTCGCGCACGCCCGCCGTGTCGTAAAGATTGAACTTTCTGCCTTCGATTTCCAAAACCCCTTCCACCGCGTCGCGGGTCGTGCCCGCCACGGACGAGACGATGGCTTTGTCGTAGCCGAGCAAGCGGTTGAGAAGGGAACTCTTGCCCGTGTTGGGCTTCCCGCAGATAGCAACGGTTACGCCCGATTTAATCTTTTTCCCCGCACTGTATCCCGCGAGCAAAGCCGACAGCTCCCCGCTGAGTTTCCTAAGCGCGCCCTTTAACTCTTCAATATGCTGTTCTTCGATATCTTCTTCGGGATAATCGACGGACACGTCTATCCCCGCAAGCAAAGTCTTTAACTCCCCTTGCAGTGCGCGCACTTTGCCCGTGAGCTTTTCGGTGTACAAAAGATACCCCGCCTTGACTTCCGCTTCCGATTCGCCGTTGATCATATCCGCGACCCCTTCCGCCGAAGCTAAGGACATTTTTCCGTTTAAGAAGGCGCGTTTGGTAAACTCGCCCCTGCCCGCCGCCTTTGCGCCCAGACGGAAGGTCTGCTTTAAAATGCCCCGCGCGATACTTTCCCCGCCGTGGCACTGAAATTCAACGATATCTTCGCCCGTATAACTGGCGGGCGCTTTGAAATACACGCAAAGCCCGTAATCTTCAAAATTCCCGCCGTCGATACGCCCGGGATACATACGATAGGGTTCAAAATCTTCCACCTTGATTTTTCCCGCGGGGTGGAACATTTTTTTTGCGATATCCAAAGGGTTTTTTCCGCTGATACGGATGATCGCCACACCGCCTTTGCCTGCGGGCGTTGCGATTGCCGCAATATTTTCTTCCATCATGTTTTTGATACCTTGCTATAATATATGATAATATTATAGCACAGTATCCTTTTCGTGTAAACCGTTTCACGGCTCGATTGCATAAAAAAAGACGGAAAATATAACTTTTTCTTATTTCCCGTCTATTCGTTATTCTATTTATCGGCTCAATTGAAAAATTCGTCTTCGTCCTTTTCGCCGCCGCCCGTATTTTGTCCTTTGTTCTCCCCCGAAAATTCTTCAAACGGATCTTGGGGCTTGGGGGCGCGGTATTGCCCGTTTTGTCCGCTCCCGTAAGCGTTCGGGTTTTGATAGGGGTTGCCGTAGGGATTATGATACTGCTGATATTGCCGCATATACGCTTCCCTTCTTGCCCGCATATACGCTTCGTAGTCGATCGCCTTACGCCCGCGCAAAACGAAGATAATGATACAGCGGGACATCGGGATAAACAACGTCAAGAGCGCAAGCGACAAGTAGTTCTTGGGTGCGTATTGCTTGTACAGCCCCGTCAAGAGTATGACGAGGAATATCTTGTAAACGAGTTGAAAAATAGAGAACAGATAACCGCTGATATCGTAAAATTTGGACACCTTAAAACCAATGCCTGTCAAATTTGACCAATACGCCATCCCCATTTCAGCAAACTGCGGATCACCGTATTCAAAACATAAATACATTTCTGCCACAATCGTTAATACACCCAACAGCGTTGCCACAATTTGCGCAATCATCGCGTACATGCCTGCCCGCTTTACCTTTTGCCCGAAGAAATTACATTCCCCCGCCAGCTTACCGATATACCAAAGACTCACGAAAGGAACAAAGGCAAGCGCCTTATTTTTTAAGCCGCGATTTTTCGCCATTTTATACAGTCCAAAGCCCTGTAAAAGGAATAAAGCAATCAAAAGTGAACCGCCGCCAATCAACCCCACAAAGAAAAGCGATTTCCTTCCCATCGAAAAAAGCATAGGAAATATCATTTCCTCTTTCTCCGTAAAAAGCCTGGCATAAATTGTCATTGTTTGATAAAAAGAATAAAGTTCCATAGGTACTCCTTACCGTTCGTACTCCACGTTCATCAAAGTCAATCCCTTGGCGGGCATGGTTTTTCCAAGCAGAGTTCTCTCCCCCGTTTCAAAGGCGCGCAAAAGGCTTTCTTCACTCCTTCGCCCGCTTGCAATATCCAACAGCGTACCCGCAAGCGTTCGCACCATATTGTATAAAAATCCGTTGCCCGCTACGTAAATTTTAATGTCGCGCGTGGAAAAACTTTCGCTCTCTTCCACGTTCACTTCGTACACGGTACGTACCGTCGTCTTCACAGACGAACCCGAAGCACAAAATGCTTTAAAATCACGTTCGCCTTCAAAGAGCTTTGCCGCCGCCCGTAAGTTCTCAATACTCGGCGCGTCTTCCAAGCGCACCGCATAGCGCTCTTTAAGCGGCATTTCCCGCCCTGCTACGTAAAAGGAATAGCAATAGGTTTTCCGCTTTGCGCTGCGATTGCTGTCAAAGCTTTCGTCCGCTCCCCAACCGTCTATCACCCGTACGTCGGAAGGCAGAAAACGGTTTAAGCAATCGGGCATGCGATTAGGCGGAACAGTGATTTCTTCGCTGTCGAAATGGCAAACCTGCCCTGCGGCGTGCACGCCTGCGTCCGTACGGCCGCTCGCCGTCATTCTTACGTCTATGCCAAGCGCCATATACAGCGCGCTTTCCAACGCTTCCTGCACGGAGAGCGCGTTCTTTTGCCGTTGCCAGCCCGCATATGCCGTGCCGTCGTATGCAATTTTTAAAACGTACCGCATAGCCATTCTCCTTATCGCTTATATCAATGCCGGCATATAAATTTTCAGCAAAATCACTCCCGTAAGCAGTGCCGCGCCAAGCAACAGTGCAACGCAATCCCGCCAAGTGAAAGTGAGCTTTTTATACTTCGTGCGTACCTTGCTCCCCGAATAACATCTGGCGTCCATCGCGTCGCCCAGCTCATCCGCTCTTCTGAAAGCACTGATCAAAAGCGGGATCAGCGTAGGAATCAGTGCCTTAACGCGTTTTATCAAGCCGCCCGTTTCAAAATCTGCGCCGCGCGCTTTTTGTGCGTTCATAATGCGCCCCGTCTCGTCCGTCAAAATGGGGATAAACCGCAAGGCAATCGACATGATGAGCGCAAGCTCGTGCACGGGGAAGCGGATAAGCTTTAAGGGAGAGAGCAAGCTCTCGATCCCGTCCGCTAAGGACACGGGCGTGGTTGTTAAGGTAAGCAAGGACGAGCCAAGAACCAAAAGGAACAGGCGCGCCGCGAGAAATACGGTGTAATATACCGCTTCTTTCGTAATCGTGATAATCCCCCATTGCCACCATACCGTTTCACCGTCGTAGAAAAAGAGATTGAGCACGGTCATAAACAAAAGCAGGAAAATAATGGCTTTTACCGAACGGAGCAGCGCGCGGAAAGGCACGCCCGAACAAAGCGCAACCACCGCAAACACCGCCGCGCACGCGCCGAGTGCATAGAAGCTCTTTCCCAAAAATATCGCCACGATATATACGATTAAAAAGAGTATCTTCGCGCGAGGGTCGCACTTATGCACAAAGGAGTTTGCAGGGTAGTACTGTCCAAAGGAAACTTCACGCATGGCTTTGCCCCCCTTCGTCTGTTAAATGCATACCTGCCCCGACCGTTTTTGCATAAGCGAGTGTTTTTTCGATAAAATCCGCAAGGGTAAAATCGTTATCGATAACCACGCCTTGCCGCTTTAAAGCGCGCGTCAGCTTTGCCGTGAAGGGCAAGTCCAAGCCCTTTTCCGTTAAGGTTTCCGCGCTCGCAAAGAGCGTTTTCGGCTCTGCCGTAAGCAATACTTTCCCGTCGGAAAAGACCGCCGCACGATTGCAATTTTCCGCAATCTCGTCCATATCGTGGGAAACGACGATCACCGTTTTGCACCACTTGGAATGGATATCGTGCAAAAGGCGCATGATCTCTTCTTTGCCCAAGGGATCCAGCCCCGCCGCCGGCTCGTCCAACACCAAAATTTCAGGCTTGGTTACAATCACGCCCGCGATTGCAACGCGGCGTTTTTGCCCGCCCGAAAGCTCGAACGGGGATTTGTCCTTGACTTCTTCATAGCGCAAGCCCACCGTTTCCAAAGCCTCTTGCACCGCTTGGCGAAGCTCGGCTTCCGTCAAGCCGTCTTTAAAATTCTTCAACCCGAACGCAACGTCTTCAAACACCGTTTCGGCAAAGAGCTGATATTCGGGATACTGGAACACCATGCCCACTTTACTGCGCAGAGCGCGGAAGTCCGTCTTTTTATCCGTCAAGTCGTAGCCGTTTACCGAAAGCGTGGTTTTCGGGGGTAACGGCTTGCCCTTTTTGGGCTTTTTCGCTTTGTACTTTTTCTCCGCAGACGGTACCTTCAAAAGGGCATTCAAATGCTGTACGAAGGTGGATTTTCCGCTGCCCGTATGCCCGATAATCCCGAAAAATTCCCCCGATTTTATCTCTAAATTAACCCCTTCCAACGCGTGCGTTGCAAACGGGGATTTGGGATTGTAGGTGAAGGAAAGGTTCTCGCAAAAAATCTTGCCCGCCCCTTGTTCTTCCTGCTCCATTTTAGGCGTTGAACGCATACCTGCCCCTGTATTTTGCATGGATATCCGCGATGGATCGCAGACTTTCAACGCTTGTACTATACTCTTGGATACCTTTTCTTCGTCCATACCGTCCGCAACGGGTAAGCCGTTTTTCGTAAGATCGCGGCAAATGCGCACGGGGCGGGGCATGACAAGCGAATATTTTTGCAGATCTTCCCCTTTGGAAAAAACTTCTTCGGGCTTGCCCTGCAATACGATCTCCCCGCCGTGCATCACGATCGCGCGGTCGGCAAGGAGCGCTTCTTCGGGGAAATGCGTAATTAAAATAACCGTGATGTTTTCTTCGCGGTTGAGCCGTAAGACCACGTCCATGACTTCTTTGCGCCCGCGCGGATCGAGCATTGCCGTCGCTTCGTCCAAGATCATGACGCGGGGCTTCAACGCAAGCACACCCGCGATTGCGATGCGCTGTTTCTGTCCCCCGGAAAGCCTTGCGGGCGTAGCGTGGCGGAACTCGCTCATGCCTACGGCGTTCAAAGCAAATTCGATACGCCTACCGATTTCTTCCCGCTCGACGCCGATATTTTCAGGACCGAACGCAATATCGTCTTCGACGATGGAAGCCACCGTCTGATTGTCGGGGTTTTGGAAAACGATCCCCACTTGCTTTCTGATATCGAATAAATTATTCTCTTCCCCCGCATCCAAACCGAGCACGGTGATTGTACCCGAATTGGGGGTCAAAAGCCCGTTCGTAAGGCGGGCGAGCGTGGATTTTCCGCTCCCGTTATGCCCTAAAACGGCAACGAATTCTCCTTCCTGCACGGAAAAATTTATCCCGCGGAGCGCAAAGGTATCCTGCAGAGAGAACACGTCCTTCTCTGCTTCCTGCCCCTTTTCATAGGAGAAAAATACGTTTTCAAACTTAATCGCTTCCATACCTTTTCTTATTATACCAAATTTTTCTGTCTATTACAATGAAAATGCGGTGAAAATCTGTGTTATTCCGCAGAAAACTTACTGCCCGCACTCCACCGAATACCGTCCGTTTTCAAAAACCGTGATCATCACCGTGCCGTCTTCGTCGGTGCGATAGCAATCTACTTCCGCACTCTGTAAATTTTGCAACGCTTGATCGGACGGATGTCCGTATAAATTATTCGTTCCGCACGAGATTACCGCCGTTTCCGCTTGCAGATAATTTAAAAACCGCAGGCTTGTAGAATCCGCGCTCCCGTGGTGCGCTACTTTGAGAATTTCCGTGCTGCTCAAATCCACTCCGCGGTTTTCAAAAATCCCAAGCCCGTCGTCCTGCATAAGGATATTCTCCGTCTCGGAAGGTGCGTCGCCCGTAAAAAGCGCGCTCACGCCTTTATAATCCAGCCAAATCATAGACGAAAGCTCGTTAGCGTCCGCTTTTGTCCCTTCCATTTCCGCTTCGGTGCGAAGGTAGGGATATAGAAAAGAAAGCCTATAAGGGTACTCGCCCTCACCGTCCAAGATAATACTGCGGGAAGCATACTCCCAAGCACGTTCTTGCTTTGAAAGTTCCGAGAAAAACAAGGCGTACTCCCCGCCCGCTTTTTCGGGTTTAATAGGGGGCAGGTATGCGTTGAGTATCTCTTTTTGTTTCACGATCCGTTCCAAACCGCCGCAGTGATCTCTATCCGCATGCGTTACCACAAGATAGTCGATTGCGTCGATATCGAGCGCATTCAAATAGCGCAAGACCGCCGAAGTGGCGTCTTCCCGCCCATCGCCGCCGTCGATGAGCATAACTTTCCCGTCGGGCAATTCGATTAAAGTCGAGTCCCCTTGCCCCACGTCGATGAAATGTATCCTAAGCTCTCCTTCGCCGCGCTTTGCAACGTCGGGTTTGCGTATATGATATTTCCAGGTTTGCGGCGGCACGAAAAAGGAAAAGATACCAAGCCCTACGATAACGACCGAAAGCACGCACGCGAAAACAATTTTCAGCCTGCGCTTTTTGCGGTTAATCTCGTTCTTCTCTGCTTGGTATCCCATTCTTTCGTATAAACTCTCTTATCTGTTCTTTGCGTTTTCAATCTGCGCAAAGACTTCTTCCAGCGCGCTCCCGTCGTAGTCTTCAATTCTGCCTTCGTCCGCAAGGCGGGAAATTTTAGGGTCAAGCGGCATACGCGCGATTGCGGGAATACCGTATTCGCCCGCGATATATTTTGCCTTGCTTTGCCCGAAGACTTCGATTTCTTTTCCGCAATCGGGGCAGGGAAGATAACTCATATTCTCCACCAAGCCAAGCACGGGAATGTTCATGATCCGCGCCATATTCACCGCTTTTTCCACGACCATTTTCACCAAATCCTGCGGCGTGGTTACGATGACGATCCCTGCAATGGGAATGCTTTGGAATACCGTCAACGGTACGTCGCCCGTTCCGGGGGGCATATCGATAAAGAGCAGATCAAGATCCTTCCAGATCACGTCCGTCCAAAACTGCATCACCGTACCTGAAATGACCATACCGCGCCAAATCACGGGCGAGGTTTCATCGTCTAAGAGCAAGTTCATAGACATCATCTGCATGCCCGACGGCGACAATACGGTGTGAATACCGTTCTCGTCCCCCGTCGCGCGCTCGGTTACGCCGAACATTTTAGGAATGGAAGGACCCGTAATATCCGCGTCCATGATCCCCACCGACAACCCTTTCTTTTGTGCAAACGAAGCCAGCAGGGACGTGGTGAGCGATTTCCCGACCCCACCTTTTCCGCTGACGACCCCGATGACCTTTTTAATACAAGAGTCCTTGTGCGGGGCTTTCAAAAAGCTTTCTTTATCCTTTTTACGCGAAGCGCAATCGGACGAGCAAGTAGAACAATCGTGCGTACAATTTTCAGACATAGCGTTATCTCCTTTTCAATCTATAGTATTATACCCCTTTCACGAAAAAATGTCAATTTATTCCATGCGTAAAACGAAATTTGACAAAATCTTCTGCGCTTTAACACATAAAAAGGGTTGCAATCCCCTAAAAAATGTTGTATAATATAAAAGCTGCGCGTAGGCGGGGAGTTAGCGGCACCCTGTATCTGCAATCCGCTATAGCAGAGCCGAATGCCTTTCCCGACGGAGTCTATGGAAGGTTTGCGCGCCGTAAGGAACGTTGATCGCAAGGTCTTATGCAACGTAATGCCGTGAACCGTGTCAGGACAGGAATGTAGCAGCACTAAGCGGATGTTTGCGTGTGCCATAAGGTAGCTTTGCAGGAGTTACCTGCGGCGTTTCCGCTTCGGTAGATTTCGGCAAAAAAGGATCGCGCAGTTTTTTTATTTTTAAATACGATTTTATCAAAAAAGCCCGCTTCTGTGAAGCGAGCTTTTTGTGTTTCATTATAAAATTTTACCCCTATTGGATCTACCCTTTTAAGCCAACTAACATTAAACCGCCCCCAATAAATATAGCCAAGTAAATACATATTTCCGCTATAGCGTTAAGGAAAGGAACACGTCCGTCGAAAAGCCACTCTGCTAAGAGCCAACATACGCCCGCTACAATAAATAAGCCTATCATAATCTGGGGACCGTATTCCGGAATTATAGTTCCACCAATCCACTCAAGCATTCGCCACCTCTTGCAAATGAAGCACCATGTTTTTATAGGTTATAAGCGTATTTTGATAATCTTGCTTATCGATAAATTTTATGCACTCCAAAATGCTGTCGTATATGTATTGATAATACTCTTCTTTTTTCTCAGACGAATTGATCTTTTCTACAATTTTAGGCGCAATTTGATAATATTCTTCAATGAGCTTGTCCCCGCCTTGCTGGTTTTTCAAATAACCGTCCCTAAAACCGCGAAGCT
>JAZQLT010000134.1:0-3902 GCA_045542815.1 Candidatus Scatosoma sp.
CTGCAATACTTGCCGCACAGCCGAATACCGGAACAGCCGGTTGATCGGGGTTGGACGGATTGGACGGATTAGAAGGATTAGACGGGTTGGACGGGTTAGAAGGCTGAGAAGGGTTGGAAGGATCGTCCGGCTCAACGCCACCGGACATGTCTGCTACGGTTACGATGCAGGTGCACAGCTCGCCGTACTTGTCAGAGATGACCTTGAGAACGCTCTCGCCCAGTTCTTCGCCCGTAATTTCTTTGCCGTCGAGAGATATGTTGGAATTATCGATAGCAAATCTTACGTCCGATAAAGCTTTCACGTAATTGCTTAAATCCAACGTCTGCCCCGGCGCTATCGAAAGCGTTGCGGGCAAGGTAATGGAAGCCTTATTGAACTTCTCAACGGAGATGATAACGTTTGCGTCGGGCATCACGAAGGAGTAGCCCGTGTTCGTCGTCGAAACCGTAAGGTTTTTACCGCCGGAAAGGACAACGGGTTTTGCGTACGCGAAGCCGTCTTGTTCATCGATAGAGAAGTTCACGCGAGAACCGATTTCCGCATAGGGTGCGTCCAAAGAAACGTCGTTAGAAGCGGTAATTTCGTTACGGCCCCAATCCGCAAAGCTTACTTCAAACTGGTTTTCAACGCCCAAGAAGCAGTTGTTTACGGGGTTGTAATATCTATACTGGATCGTCTTGTTCTTTTCGTTGACTTTCGCTACGAGAATGAGCGGGTCGCCCCAGCTGACTACGGGGTCGCCGTCCGTACAGAAGTAGTTAACGCCCTGTCCGTCGCAAAGCATGCTCATAACGGTGTTGCCATATACGCCTTGGTCCTGTCTAAAGAAGTTGGTGTCCGTTTCAATGTGTCCGCTTGCCGTCAAGAACATGTTAGGGTTTTGGGAAATAAAGTAATCCCACATGAAATCGCCGTCGGTAGAGGTTACGCCGTCTTGCCAACCCGTCAAGTTATACCAATAAGAGGAAGGGTTAGCGGTAGCGGAATCGTCGCCGAAATGTCCGTCGCAATAGATGAGCGAGTGGGTGTTAAACAATACTCTGTGGTTTGCGTATTTGGGTTGAGAAACGATTTCGTTTGCCCAATCCAAAACGTCCCTGGAAGGACCAAATTCAAGCGCAGCCACCAAATAATTCACCTGCTTTCCGTTATTCGTGAACATGCTGTATTCGTAAATAACGTTGAGCATATCGTTGTCGGCAGAAGTTTTTGCGTCGGTGTGGTATCTGGATACGACCGTGCTCTTTTCCTTAGCGGTCAAGGTGTTGTAGCCGAAGTGTTCGTTAAAGAGCGAAGCTTCTCTTTGTGTTAAATTCTGGAGTCTGTTTTGGTCGTAATCGTGGTTACCGATGACTGCGTTCCAATAAATGCCCGCATTCGTCAGCTTCTCGTAGTTTGCCGCCATAGCGTCCCACTGCTGGGGAACCGTCTTATAGTTCGGGTTTGCCGCAATTTCGTCTTCCGTCATCGTTAAGGGATCGCCGTCGATGATATCGCCAAGACCCATAACGAGCTGCAGGTTCATGGCGTCTTTATTTTCTACCATCCAATCGAACATCATGTCGTTGAGAATGGAATAGCTGTGCACCGTACACTGCGTATCGGGTACGTAGATCATGGTGTACTCGTCTTCACCCGCCACGAACCAATCGTCCGTTTCCGGCAAGAAATAATCTACGTGGGTACAAAGCATTGCGTCCAGTCCGCAGCCGGAATAATCCTTCAAATCGTACTGCGCTTCTTCGTTATACTTTAACAATTGCTGGTTGCCGTCTAATACCCAGTTTACGAACACGCCGTTATAACCCGATTTGCTTTTCGTGATCGTGGTCTTATCCGCAATGCCGTATTCTGCCGACGCTTGGGAAGCGGTCATTGCGTTGTTATAGAACGCCACGTCGTAGATCTGTCCGGGGAAAGTGAGAATTTTACTGTTTACGTTTCTGTTTCTGCCGACCGCCATGGGCAAACCGGGAACCATATCCGTTTTAACAGCCGCGTTCGTTGCCGTCGTCGAAGCGTGCTGTCCGTTCAAATACAAATCGAAACAGCCTGCCGTTTTATTTCTGACGACCGCGATATGTACCTTTTGTCCCGTTCTAACGTCCAAGCTGCCCGTGTAGCCGCTCGCTTTGGTGTCAAAGGTAAGCACGGCTTCGCCGCCTGTTGCGCCCTTGTCTAAGGGGTCCCACATCACCTGCACGTAACCGTTTGTATCTACGTGTAAGGAAAACGTATTTAAAGCCGCATAGCCCCAACCCGCGCGCGAGTCGTTGCTTACGATATAGCCTGTAATGTTGGTAGCCATTGCGTCGCAGAGGGGAACTTCGTGATAGCTGTTATTCAGCCCAACGGTATTTTTTCTGTCAATGCATACCGTTGCGGTAACCGTGTTGGGTACTTGGGTAAGCACGTCTTTTGCCAAATAGTAGGTTTTGGGAACGCAGGTTTCGGCAAGAATGGTATTGCTATCGTTTTCCTTTACCAATCTATTGCAGTTTCTGTACGCGGACAAAACCTGCGAGGACGTCATGGCTTTGCTCGACAAGCCCACGTAGTTGATATTGCCGAGAAAGAAGTTGTAAAGACGCGCGTCTCTGCCGATAAAGTGCGCGGGGGAAGGATTGGTCGTGCTGACTTTAAGGTCAGTACCGATGCCTGCCTGAGAGGCAACCTTTACACCGTTCACGTAGCAAACGAGCGTGGGATTTGCGGGATCTGTTACGTCGTCGCGGACAAATACGATATGTATCCATTCATTCAGGGGAACTCGATAATCTGCAACGTAATCGAACTCGCCGTTTCTCCACCATAATCTCGGGCGGCCGTACAAATCTATTTCCATGTTAAAGTGCTCGCTTCCGCCAACGGAATAACCGCCGATGATAACACCTTTGCTCGTCTTCCAGTTTTCGCCTTCGCCAACGCGAACGAGCGCTTCCATCGTTTTGGGGCTGGAAGTGAAGCCTTTTTCCAATTGATAGGTTGAGCCTCTTATAACGTTAAAGTTGGTACACACGCTGGTTTTGGCGAGCGCTTGCGCGTAAGCGTTGCTTGTTGTTTCCGCACTGACGGTTTTGTCCGTCTTGAGCGAGAACCCGAAAAGCGTAGCGAAAACCAAAAAGAGTGTTGCAAGAACTGCTAATAAAGAAATTCTTTTTGCTTTCATATCTTTCTCCTTATCTTTTATTGGGAACGAGTAGATTTTCCCATTTAATATTTATTACCCAGATTATATCATATTATATATAAAAAGTCAATACCCTTTTACACAAAAAAGGTGTCATATCCGCTCTTTTTTGCCTATTCCTATAAAAAGAAAAGCGCGTTTTTCGGCGCTTTTTTGAGAAATCAAAGTTAATTCATAAAGGTGTTTTTGGAATTTTTATTTAAGCGCAACACTGTGTAATAAAGGGGCGTGCCCAAGCCGTACACCCAAACGCTTTCCGTGAGTGCAATCGAGCCCATAAAGGCGAAATACGCCGTCTGCACGCTGGCATATCCCCCGATGTCCCCGCATAAAAATACGATAATAAGCGGGATAATCAGCGCGTTTAAAAGGACGGGAAAAAATTCGCAAAGGAGCAGGCGAAAGGGCTCTTTTTTCAAAAACCTGCCTACCATGTACGAGCTGAGCGCCGCAAGCAGCGTGGCAAGCGAGCCGATAAATACGTCGTAAACAAAGTACGGAGAGCTTAGGTTAGACAGCATACAGCCGACATACAGCGCGGGCACTGCTTCGGGAAAGAAAGCGGGTAAAATACAAAGCGCCTCTGCGGGGCGGAGCTGGAAAGGTCCGAAGGCAAAGGGCGCGAACGCGTAGGTAAACGCCGTATATAAAGCGGCGATAATCCCTGCGCGGCAAAGACGTTTGGTCGTAAAAAAGCTTTTCATTTGTG
>JAZQLT010000135.1:0-2301 GCA_045542815.1 Candidatus Scatosoma sp.
TGAAAGAGTATTAAAGGGCTTGGATACAATCTACAAGGATTGCAATCCAAACGCCGAATATACCGTGGAAGCGGGACGCCCCGACGTGTTCACGGAAGAAAAGCTTGCCCTGTTAAAGGACTACGGTGTGAACCGTATCTGTATCAATCCGCAGAGCTTTTCAAACGAGACCCTGCAAAAAATCGGGCGAAAGCATACCGAGGCGGATATTTACCGAGCGTTTGAAATGTCGGGAAAGTACGGCTTTACAATTAACGTGGACTTGATTGCAGGCTTAACGGACGAAACGCCTGAAGTGTTTATAAGCAGTGTGGAAAAAGCCGTACAAACGGGCGCGGAAAACATCACGGTGCATTGCCTTTCCTTGAAATCGGGCGCAAAGCTTAAAGAAGAAACGCAGTACCTTGAAAACGATTTTATCTCGACCATGGTAGCGGCTTCCCGTGAAATTTTAGGGGGCAAGGGGTACCTGCCCTATTATATGTATCGCCAAAAATATCAGGTGGGGAACAACGAAAACGTGGGCTGGACGAAGCCGAATAAGGCGTGCGTATATAATATCGATATTATGGAAGAAACGGCGGACAATCTCGCGCTCGGCGCGAACGCCGTATCCAAGCGCGTGTTCACGCAGAAAGGGCTAATCACCCGCTTTGCTTCGCAAAAAGATTTGAAGACGTATATCGAAAACGTGGATACGATTCTTCAAAAACGCGCGGAATTTTTTAAATAAGACAAAAATAATCAAAAAACGGCGTGTTTTTGGTTTACTTTCTTAAAAGAAAGTGTTAAAATAGTACCAACGGCTGTCTGGGGGCTCTGATTCTCCACGTGTCTCTCAGCGGTACGAGATAAATTTCCATATCAGGAGGATAAAAAACATGGAAAAGAATGAAATCATCGCAAAATTTGCAACCCACGAAGGCGACACCGGTTCGCCCGAAGTACAGATCGCGCTTTTGACGTATCGTATCAATCACTTGAACGAACACCTGAAAGCGCACAAGCAGGACAACCACTCCCGTCGCGGTCTTTTGAAAATGGTAGGTAAGCGCCGCGGTCTTTTGGACTATTTGAAAGCAAAAGATATCGAAAGATACAGAGCGGTTATCGAAGCATTGGGTCTTAGAAAATAATGCAAGCACGAAAGGGCGGGTTATTTCAACTCGCTCTTTTTTGTGATAAGTGGCGTAAAACAACAAAAGCAGGTGCGGAGAAAAGCGGACAAGCCTTGGCATACGTTTGTTTGGCTTCTGCGCGTCGAACCGTCGTCATCGGGCGATGAAGGACGGACAAGAACAAAAAAGAATTCAAGAATAAGGAGAAAAAAACAATGCCGGATTTAGCAAAAAGTAGAGTATTCAAAACGGAGTATGCGGGCAGAGAGCTCGTTGTAGAGATCGGTAAGTACGCCGAGCAGGCAAACGGCGCGTGCCTTGTGCGCTGCGGCGATACGGCGGTGCACGTATCCGTATGTATGTCGGAAACGGCAAGAGAAGGTATGGACTTCTTCCCCCTTTCCGTAGATTACGAAGAAAAAATGTTCGCTGTGGGTAAAATCCCCGGCGGTTTCAAAAAGCGCGAAGGCAGAGCGTCCGATAAGGCAATCTTGACGAGCCGTCTTATCGACCGTCCCATTCGCCCCCTGTTCCCGAAGGGAATTTTCAACGACGTAGTGGTCGTTGCAACCGCGCTTTCCGTTGATCCCGATATTTCCCCCGAGCCTTTGGCAATGGTAGGTTCGACTATCGCGCTTTCCATTTCCGATATTCCTTGGGCAGGGCCTACGGGTTCGGTTGTCGTTGGCTGCGTAGATGGTAAGTACGTCATCAACCCCAACGTAGAAGAACGCGCAAAGAGCACCATTCATCTCAACCTTGCAGGTACCAGCGACGCGATCCTTATGATCGAAGCGGGCGCAAACGAAGTTACGGACGCGGAAATGGTCGGTGCGATCATGTTCGGGCACGAAGAAATCAAGAAGGTTTGCGCATGGATTGCAGACGAGATCGTTCCCGCCGTTGGCAAGCCTAAGAAGGAAATGGAGCTTTACCATATCCCCGAAGACCTTGACGCAGCGGTAAAAGCGTACGGCTACGATAAGCTGTATGCCGCGCTCGACACCTTCGATAGACAGGAAAGACAGGCAAAGCAAGCGGCAGCGGAAGCGGAGATTATCGAACACTTCTCCGAGATTTATCCCGAACAGATGCGCGAGGTTAAGGACTCCATTTACTATATCGTAAAGGGTATCGTACGCGCGAAGATTTTTGACGGCGTTCGTCCCGACGGCAGAAAGCT
>JAZQLT010000136.1:0-4409 GCA_045542815.1 Candidatus Scatosoma sp.
GTGTGTGAATGTTGTCTTCCTAAGACCGCTTGGCCCTCCGACTTATAACGTCGCCTTCCGCATATTTTTCTGCAGCCAAATCCCAAGGTTGCGCTTGCAACTGCTTGTATCCAATGGAAACCTTCTTCGCTTCCGCGTCTACCTTCAATACCTTGAATTCGTATTTCTTACCAATTTCAAGAACGTCGGTAACCGCTTTCACACCCGTCCAGGAAAGATCGGAGATGTGCGCAAGGCAATCGAAACCGTTTACGGATACGAACGCGCCGAAAGACGTTACTCTTTCTACTTTACCTTCTACTACGTCGTCAACGTGGATAGATGCGAAGAATTCTGCTTCTTTTGCAGCTCTTGCCGCGTCCTTTGCAGCCTTTTCTTCTTCAAGGATTGCACGCTGGGAAGCGATGATTTCCTTTCTTCTTTCCGTCTTGATTTCAATAACTCTCAAACGAAGCTTTTTGCCTACGTATTTTTCGAGCTCTTTCACGTAACCCATGCGGATTTCGCGTGCAGGAACGAATACGGTGTAAGAACCGAGTTCAGCCGTCAAACCACCCTTGTTAAAACCGGTACATACGACTTCAAATTCCTTGCCCGATTGAATATCAGCGAGCATTGCTTCCTCTTCCTTGATCTTCTTGATCTGCTTTTGGGAAAGCTTTACGGGGTTGATAGCGACAACCATAAGTTCGAGTTCTTCGCCAAGCTTAGCGTTGAAATCGTCTTTGTTGTACACTTCGCAGTCCACTTCCGCTTTGTCAAGGATAACTTCCTTCTTCGCAAGGGGGAGCAATACCGCCACACCCGAATCGTCCGCCGACGAAATCGTAGCCTTAATCAACTGTCCTTTTTTGAACTTCTGTTGATTGTCCATGTTCGCAACAACTTCTGCCATCGTTGCTTTTGCTTCTGTTTCCATTTCCATCTTTAATAGAACCTCCTGAGTTTGCCCGTTAGGGGTGCTTGCACCCGTAACAATACCTACCTTCTTAAAATTTTTGATTGTTTTATAGTCGAGATCGACAGCCTTCGACAAGCGAAATACATTCTTACAATTTTCTGCGCAGATCTCGTAAAGCTTGTTCGTATTGCTACTGTTTAAGCCCCCGATGACCAAAATCGCATCGCACTGTTTGGATAATTCGCGCGCCTCATTTTGCCGCTCTATAGTAGTATAGCAAATTGTTTTAAAAACTTCAACTGTTTTGCTACGCCTATTGTCAAGAATTTTTATAATTTTTTCAAATTTTTCCACAGAATAGGTGGTTTGCGCCACTACACACCACTCATTTTCGGGTAAAATCGAAAAATCTTCGTCTTCGGAAGAAAATATATACGCTTTATTATCACAGCAACCGTTTAAGCCGATAACTTCCGGATGCGTCTTTTCTCCCACGATGATAATGGTCTTCCCTTCGCGGTGTTTTTCATCTACGATCTTTTGCGTTCTACGAACGAACTCGCACGTGCAGTCCACTACCTTGATATTGCGTTCCGCACAATAGGCATACACGTCTTTCCCCACCCCGTGCGAGCGAATGATCAGCGTTGCGCCGTCGGGAACTTCGGAAAGATTTTCTACCATAACGATACCCCGATTCGTGATCGTTTGCACTACTTCGGGGTTATGGATAATCTCGCCGTAAATATAAGTATTTTCAGCCTCAATTGTGAGCGCGGTATCAACCGCTTTTTTGACTCCGCGGCAAAAGCCGCCGCTTTTCGCTATTAAAAATTCCATACGCTCAAGCCTTCTTCCTCTTCTTCCGCGCAAGAAACTCCGTATGCTCTTTAATCATGTTCACCATTCGTTCCCGCAGGGAAATATCCACTTCGTTCAACTCTTCATCCGTGATTTTTCTATCGTAATACTCACTGAGCTCGAACGGCTCGCCGATCAGGATATGTGTACAGCGGAAAAGGCGGGGTTTTTTATACATGACGAGCGGAATTAACGGCGTTTTCGTCTTGATCGCCATCGTTGCCGCACCCGGACGGAACGGGAGCATCTCCCCGCCCGTTTTATTTCTCGTGCCTTCCGGATAAATACAAATCTTTTCCCCGTTTTTCAGGCATTTGAAGCAATCCAAAAGCCCGCGCACGTCGTTCCCGTCGCGATTGACGCTGATTGCCTTTATCCCCTTTAAAAACGAGCCGATTACGGGCGTTTTAAAGGCTTCGCGTTTGGCAACGAAATGTATGCCTTCCCAAGTGGTTACCGCGGCATATACGGGATCAAATATCCCAAAATGATTGGAAATATAAATGTACGCCCCGTCCTTCACTTTACGGTTTCCGTAAAATCGAAAAGGCCGAAAAAGAAAATAAATCGGAATGACAAGAATGCGCAAAAAATTGAGAAGGGGCATACAATGCCTTCCCTTTTTGTTTGCTTTGACTGTAATGGGCTTTACCTTTTTCCCTTTTTTAGCTGCCATACTTTCACCTAATAGTGTTAAATTTTGGACTGAATAACGTTTTTAATCGCTGCAACCGCTTCTTCGATACTCAAATTGGAAGTATCAATAACCACAGCGTCGTCTGCGCAGACGAGCGGAGAAAACTTCCTTTCGCTGTCCTGTTTGTCTCGCATAATAATTTCTTGGTGTAATTTCTCAAAATCCACACTTTCCCCGCGTTCCGCCAACTCGTTAAAGCGTCTTTGTGCACGGACTTTGCTGTCTGCCGTGATGAAAAACTTAAATTTCGCGTCGGGTAAAACCTTCGAGCCGATATCTCTTCCGTCCAGCACGCAGGACATTCCCTTAGCAATTTCTCGTTGCATTTCCACCATTTTAACGCGAACGGCGGGATGCGCGGAAATATTAGACGCAGCCATAGAAACAGCGTTTTCCCGAATTGCCAAGGAAACGTCTTCCCCATCGAGTAAAGTATGCTGTTTTCCATCTCTGTATTCTACTTTTACATTGAGAATAGGCAACATTTTCTCTACGGCAAGACCGTCTTTGGGGTCAATCCCCAAGCGCAGTGCTTTTAAGCCGCAAGCGCGATACATAGCACCCGTATCCAAGTATAAAATATTATAATCTTTCGCCAAAATTTTAGCGACTGTACTCTTTCCACTGCCCGCGGGTCCGTCCAAGGCAATATTCAAAATTTCGGAAATATCCTTTCGCAATATTTTCGCCCCCCTTTGATAGATATGCTTTACGCCACGAGTATCGGAAAGCTCGGTAAAAAGCATTAGCCGAATACATAATTTCAATCCACCGTCAATCTCCGGCTCGATTGCGGCGAAAAGCGGCGCAAAATCATAGCCTGCTTCCCTTGCCGCTTTTGCGGGATGGTAAGAATGGATATCCGTTGTCAAGGAAAACAAAAAACCTTTTACTTCGTCCTTTTTTAAGGAATTGACGGAAAAAATCTCATCAAGCAATTCTTTGACTGCCAAAGATATTTCTTCCTTGCAATCCTTTTCAATCGTCGTAGCTCCGCGAATAATCGTCATAATATGCTCCGTTGACGGTATTTCCGTCTTGCTGTGATTGTATTATTATACAATAAAAACTCTTTTTCGTCAAGCTTTTGAAGGGCGTTAAATACTATTCCCCGCCAAATACCCCGTCGCAAAAGCAATCTGCATATTAAATCCGCCCGTAAAAGCGTCCACGTCCAGCACTTCTCCGCAAAACCGCAGTCCCTTCACCTTTTTGCTTTCCAGGGTTTTGGGATTGATTTGCGCAAGCTCTACCCCGCCGGAAGTGATAATCGCTTCTTCAAAGCCGCGCAAACTACGAATTTTTAAGGGTAAAGCTTTAAGCGTTTTGACAAGTTTTGCCCTTTCTTCCTTGGTTAAAACGTTTACGCTCTTCGTGAGAGATATCCCCGCCGCATGCAAAACAAAAGGTATCATTTTTTGCGGCAAAAGCTCGCATAAAGCGTTGGAAATTTGTTTGTTTTTATGCTTTTCAAAATCTCTCAGCAAGCGCTTATCTAAGGTCTGTTCATCAAGTGCAGGCTTTAAATCGAGCGTAGCCGAAAGAGAAGATAAGGGCAAACGGTTAATCAAAGACGACGCGGAAAGCACAATCGGCCCGGAAACCCCAAAATGCGTAAATAATAACTCCCCGAAGCCGTCATATACAGTTTTCGCCCCATTTTTTACGGTAAAAGAGACGTTTTTGAGAGTAATCCCCTGCAATTCCTTAAACGCATTTCCCTCTAAATTTAAGCCGCAAAGCCCGCTTTTTAAGTCGGTTACCGAGTGTCCGAGCGCCTGCGCGAACGTATATCCGTCCCCCGTAGAACCCGTCGTAGGGTAGCTTAAACCGCCCGTTGCAACTATAACTTCGTCGCAAAAATACTCCGATTTATCCGTCCGCAATTTTACTACGCGTGGCATAGGTATAATGTCTGGCGAAGCACCACTACCTATGCCTGACATAATA
>JAZQLT010000137.1:0-5565 GCA_045542815.1 Candidatus Scatosoma sp.
ACGTACCCCAGCAGCAAGCGGCGCAGCCTATCAACGTGCATATGCCCGCTCCCGCGGCGCAGCCTATCCAAGTGAATATGCCCGCTCCCGCGGCGCAGCCTATTCAAGTGAATATGCCCGCTCCCGCGGCGCAGCCTATTCAAGTGAATATGCCCGCGCCCGCAGCGCAACCGATCAACGTACATATGCCTGCGCAGGCCGGTGCTACGCCTATCAACGTAAACGTACCTGCGGCTTCGACGCCGGTCAACGTGAACGTACCCGCGCAGCAGCCTGCTCCTATCAACGTGCATATGCCTGAACAGAAACGGCAAAATCTCAATATTCCTCCCATCAGCTTATTGCACTTGGTGAACGAAGACGGCGAACAAGAAACGGTGCAGCAAACTATGCCTGCTATCAGCCCGTCGGTACTTGATCAACCCGTTCCTCAGCAGGAAGAAGTGAAGGAAGAACCCGAAAAGACGGAAGAAGCACCTGCACCTGCTCCTATCATCGCTCCCATCGTAGCGCCGATCGTTGTGCCTACGGACGAGGAAGAAGAGGAAGAAGTGGTGGATAACCGTTCTTGGCAGCTTCGTTGTCCGACCTGTTCGAGATTGATTAAGACGCATGGCGGTACGAATTATCATCGTTGCCCTTGCTGCGGAAAAGTGTTCCAGCTCAATAAAAAGATAAAGAACATACTCGATGAGTAAGCCTACGGGTTTGACTTTATCCGAATAACGGCATTGCCGAAATTCGGGAAAGTGGTTTGGCGAATAGCGACCCTTAAAAGCGGAAAGGCTTTTGAGGGTCGTTTCTCTAAGGCGGCTTATATAATAATGTAAGATATTCCTATTAGGATATAAGGAGAATGAAATAAGTTATGGCGAAAGAAGCGCAATTTGTAGAACAGATAGCAAATATCGACGAAAATTTCCCGCAGTGGTACACGGACGTCGTCCTTAAAACCAAGCTCGTGGATTACGGACCCGTAAAAGGCACGATGGTCATTCGTCCGTACGGGTATGCCGTTTGGGAAAATATCCAAAAAGAAATGAACGCGCGTTTCCAAAAACGCGGCGTGGAAAACGCATACTTCCCGTTGCTCATTCCCATGAGCTACTTTACAAAGGAAGCGGAGCACGTGGAAGGCTTTGCTCCCGAAGTAGCGGTGGTAACGCACGCGGGTGGGGAAGAGCTTGCCGAGCCTTTGGCAATTCGTCCCACTTCGGAAACGATCATCGGTACGATGATGTCCAAATGGGTACAGTCCTATCGCGATTTGCCCTTGAAAATCAATCAGTGGTGTAACGTAATGCGCTGGGAAAAGACAACCCGTCCTTTCCTTCGCACCAGCGAGTTCTTGTGGCAGGAAGGGCATACTGCCCATGCTTCCGAAGAAGAAGCGCAGGAAGAAACCATGGCGATGCTCGAAATTTATAGAGAGTTCGCGGAAAACTGTCTTGCAATCCCCGTATTGACGGGCAGAAAGACGGAGAAAGAACGCTTTGCGGGCGCAGTAGCAACCTATACGATGGAAGCTATGATGCACGACGGCAAGAGCTTGCAGGCGGGTACTTCCCATTACCTTGGACAGAACTTCTCTACGGCGTTCGATATTAAATATCTCGGCAACGAAGGCGTATTACAGACGGCATATACTACTTCGTGGGGCGTTTCTACCCGTTTAATCGGCGCAATCATCATGACGCACGGCGACGAACGCGGTTTGGTATTCCCGCCCGTGGTAGCGCCCGTGCAGTGCGTGATCGTTCCGATTGCCGCAAGAAAGGGCGGCGTGATTGAAGCGTGCGAAGCGCTGAAAGCGGAATTGGAAGGGGCAGGTATTCGCGTAACGCTGGACAAATCGGATAACAGCCCCGGTTGGAAGTTCAACGAATGGGAAATGAAAGGCGTGCCCGTACGTATCGAGCTTGGCCCTCGCGATATCGAAGCGGGCAAGATGCTCTGCGCAAGACGCGACACCTTGGAGAAGGTGGAATTGCCCTTAGAAAACGCCGCGGCGGGTGTAAAAGAACTTTTGGCAACCGTGCAGAAAGGCTTGTTGGAAAAGGCAAGAAAACACCGCGACGAGCGCATCGTATATGCCGATGATATGGCGGGTATCCTTGCGGGCGTGGAAGCGGGCAACTTCGTGAAAGCGGGTTGGTGCGGCTGCCGCGAATGCGAAGATAAGGTCAAGGAAGATACGGGCGCGACGGCGCGCGTATATGCGGAAGGCGAAACGGCGGAAACCTGCGCGGTTTGCGGTAAAAAAGCCGAGCATATGATCATCTTTGCAAGAGCGTATTAAGCAAAAAACACAAAAAATAAAACAGGCGTTAAAATTCGTTTTAACGCCTGTTTTTTATATTCAACGCGTACATGGGTAGGGCGTTTTACAAAAAAGAGCCGCGAAAAAGGGCGAAAAACAGGCTTTCGCGTACGCACGCGTATAAATAATGTAGGAAAATAGGGGAAAAATACGCATACCCGCTTGACGAAAGAGTAAAAAAATGCTATCATAGTATTATGGAGTATAATAGCGAAATCAATGAAAAAATTGCAAAAAATCTGATTTATTACCGCAAAGCGGCGGGATTGACGCAAGCAGAGCTTGCGGAAAAGATCAACTATTCGGATAAATCGGTATCCAAATGGGAATCGGGCAACGGTGTTCCCGACGTTTATACGTTGGTGCAGCTTGCAAACCTTTACGGAGTCAGTATCAATGCGTTCGTAGGGGAAGATACCCCCGTGCAGGAGAAGAAAAAAGTGCGCGGCTTGCACCTTCTCATCATGCTGTTATCCAGCGGGATCGTTTGGCTGGTGGCAATCTGTGCGTTCGTTGCGTTGCAGCTCTTGAAGCCGGGCAGCGCATGGTGGATTGCCTTTTTGTACGCAGTCGTAATCAACGCGGTGGTTCTGCTCGTGTATGCAGTGCTTTGGAAACACCGAATTTTGAACTTTATCTGCGTGAGTACGATTATTTGGATTGCCATACTGTCCTTGTACCTGACGGTGCGAGAGATCGTTTTGTACGTCGGCGGAGATTACAGCGGGCTTTGGTCGGTGTTCTTGATCGGCGTTCCCTTGCAGGCGTTGGAAGTGTTTTGGACTTTCTTCCGCAGCCTGCTTCGCAAACAAAAGGGCGGAGTGAAAAAGAAAGAAAAGAAGGAAAAAGAAAAACAGGAAGATTGAGGTCGGGCTTGTATGCGGTGCTTTTACTGTGATAAAAATGAGGCTACGAAGACGTACCAACAAGTGAAAAAAGGCGAAAGCTTAGTGGAATACTATTGCCTGGAATGCTATCATCGGCTGTTTTTGAGCGCAACGGAACCAGAGAGCACGCGTTCGCTTTCCGCTTGTCCCTATTGCGGCACTTCTCTTGAAGAGTTTAAGGAAACCAAGCTCGTGGGATGCGCGTACTGCTATAAAATGATGTCGTCGGGTTTGATTCCCGCGGTCATTAAAATGCAGGGCACGTGCGGGCATAGGGGAAAGATGCCCCCCTTATCTCCCGAAGATGAAGAGACTTTGGAAAAGAAGTCCTTTGCAACGCAAACGGAGCGTTTGGAATACAGGACGGACGCTGCTAACCGCGCGAGATTTGAGCGGCAGTGCTTCGAGCTGGAAATCCTCAGCGATTACTTGCGTGAAAAGAAGGACTACGAGGGTGCGAACGGCTACGAAGAGAAGCTGGCGCAAATGCGTGCGAAGTCGGACGTAGAGGAGGAATTCGTATGGAGAAAACGTTAGAGTTTATCCAGTCGATCGTCGTTTCTACGCGTATTCGGCTTGCCCGCAACTTTGCGGGGTTTCCCTTTCCGTCCAAAATGAGCGACGCGCACGGCTTAGACATCGTGCATCTCGTGGCGGAAGGCTTGAAGAGAATAGACCCGTACGAGTATAAGCACTACGATATCGCAAAGCTCAGTGAAAGCGAAGCGAACCTAATGCAGGAGCAGTATCTGATCAGCCCTGCGCTTTTGAAAAGATTAAACGGCGGGGCGGTGTTCGTTTCTTCCGATCGCGCGGTGTCGATTATGGTCAACGAAGAAGACCACTTGCGAGAGCAGTATATCTATAAAGGCTTTAACCTGTATAAAGCCTACGAACGCTTGAGCGCGGTCGATGACGGGCTTTCGTCCGTGTTCGATTTTGCGTTCGACGAGAAGCTGGGCTATCTTACGGCGTGCCCGAGCAATCTGGGTACGGGTATGCGTGCGTCGGTGATGATGTTTTTGCCGGGGCTCGCGTGGAGCGGAGAGCTTAAACGCCATATCAAGGACTGGCGCAAAGCCGGCATGACGGTGCGCGGCGCGTTCGGCGAAGGGTCGAGTGCGGAAGGGTATTTATATCAGGTGAGCAACGAGCGCACGCTCGGTTGGTCGGAACAGGAAATTTTAGAGCAGGTAACCGAGTTCACCATGCGCCTTTGCGATTTGGAAGCGCGGGCGCGGGAAGAGATCCTGAAAACGCAGGAAACGGAAACGCGGGACAGATGTCTTCGGGCATACGGTACGCTGTGTAACTGTGCGGTACTGAGCTGGCAGGAATTTCTAACGAAAATTGCCGACGTGAAAGCGGGCATCGTATTGAATATTTTAAAGGCAACCAGTCAAAAGAAATTTGACGAGTTTTTGGACGATATGCGCCCTGCCGCCTTTTGTTTAAACAACAATTTGGAAGGGGAAAGCGAGCGTTTCTTCGACGAAGTGCGCGCGGAAACGGTATGCAGCGCTTTGCCAAAACTCGTGCAAGTGATAAGAAGGGGTTAAAAAGAAGGGGGCAGGTATGCATCCATTGTCAAATTCATCGGACAATTTAAAAAAGGCGTTGGAAATCGCCAACATGACCGCGGCGGAGCTTGGAACGAGCTTCGTAGGCAGCGAGCATTTCGTGTATGCGTTTTTATCCTTGCCCGCTTGCGAAGCGTGTAAGATTTTGGAGGGTGAAGGAGTACGCAAAGACGAATACGGCGCGCTGTTCACCAAAAGCGTGAATAAGGACTATCAGGGGCAGGGGTTGACTCCCCGCACCCAGCAGATGTTTGGAAGAGCGGTGGCTTTGGCGGAAAAAGCAGAGCTTTTAACGGGTACGGCGCATATGCTCTACGCCATTCTTTGCGCGTCCGATTGCTGCGGGGTCAGCTACTTGAAACGTTTTGCGGATATCGAAGTATTAAAGCAAAAGACCCTGTTTGCGCTCCGCGCATTGCAGTATAAAAAGCAATGGGGCGAAACGGACGAAAATGCAAGCGGGAACGATCCTTTGACGAGCGAATATCCCGAAAATTCGGGGGATAGCGAAGCGCTCCAACGGGTGCAGGCGGTGCTCGTGGAACAGGAGCGGGAAGAAAAGGAAAAGCAGAAAAAAGCCGCGCGCCGCGGAGAAAAACTCCCTGAATGCGGTATTGACATGACCGAACGCGCACGCAAAGGGAAAATGGACCCTGTAATCGGCAGGAAGCAGGAAATTGAAAAGGTCGTGCAGGTGCTTTCCAGAAGATTGAAAAACAACCCCGTTTTGGTCGGAGAGCCGGGGGTGGGCAAAAGCGCGATCGTGGAAGGACTTTCG
>JAZQLT010000138.1:0-3984 GCA_045542815.1 Candidatus Scatosoma sp.
CATTACGACCGCTTTATAGAGCTGGTCCTTTCTCGCTTCCGAAGGTGCAACCCCGAAATAACGAGAAAGTTTACCGTTAATCAACTCTTTCGCTTCCTTTTCCGTAAAAAGTTCTTTTTTCATATTTATAACTCCTAAAAAATTTTATCCGAATTGTGCATGATACGAAGCCCCGCTTTTCCGTTAATATTGTACGGAAAACGTTTCTTCGTACAGTTTCTTATATTCATCAGCCGAACGCAGCCACGAAAAGTCCATCGTTGCAGCCTTCTTCATTAAGCCTTTCCAAGCATCCTTATTTTTATACGTATCCAACGCTTCGTGGAGCACGTATAACATATCGTAAGGATTGCAGGAGGCAAACGTAAACCCGTTTCCGCCTGCCCCGTAAGGCTTGATACTGTCGTAAAGCCCGCCCGTCTCTCTGACTACGGGTACGGTAGCATAACGCGAGGCAATCATTTGCGATAACCCGCAAGGTTCGCTTACCGAAGGCATCAGGAAAATGTCCGCACCCGAATAGATCTTTCTCGAAAGATCTCCGTTAAATACGATATTTGCCGAAACTTTACCTTCATAGCGAGCGCCTAATCCGCGGAAATAGTTTTCATAGCCCGCATCGCCCGTGCCGAGAAGAACGAATTGTACGTCTTCGTGCAAAATATCTTCCGCTACGGTTTTCACAAGCTCCAAGCCCTTATGCGAAACCAAACGAGTGATCATAGCGATCATCGGAACGTCTTTCACCGGCAAACCGAGCATTTTTTGAAGCTCTGCCTTACACACCGCTTTCCCATCCAAATTATCCGCGCTGTACGGCGCAAACAAGGATTTGTCTTTTTCGGGGTTGTAAGAATCTACGTCGATACCGTTCAAAATACCCGTGAGTTTAAAGGCGTTTTTGCAAATAATTTCTTCCAAACCGTGCGCATACTGCGCCGTTTTGATTTCGTTTGCATACGTAGGGCTTACGGTGGAGAATTTCTCGCTGCATTCGATTGCGCCCTTCATAAGATTGATACAACCGCCGTATTCCAGCAAATGTGCGTTCTCATGATCGATACCGAACAAGTCTTCCATGATATCCAACGAATATTGGCCCTGATATTCAATATTATGAATAGTGAACAGCGAACGGATAAACTGATATTCGGGACGCTTGCAATAAATGGTCTTTAAATAGATTGCAGCCAACGCCGCCTGCCAATCATGACAATGCAAAACGTCGGGGTAGAAACCGATAAACGGCAAAATCTCCATGACGCTGCGGGAGAAGAACGCAAAGCGTTCCCCATCGTCGTAATATCCGTAACAGCCGGGACGCTTGAAATAATATTCGTTATCCACAAAATAGAAAGTTACGCCGTTCTCTTCACAGGTGAAGATACCGCAGTATTGATTTCTCCAAGAAAGCGGAACGTAAATATTGCCGAGGAAGGACATTCTTCTTCTCATTTCCGGCTTAATATCGGAATACAACGGCAAAATTACGCGAATATCGTAATAAGGATCTTTCGCGAGCGCCTGCGGCAACGAACCGATTACGTCCGCAAGTCCGCCCGTGGCGATAAAAGGTCTCGCTTCCGAAGCCACAAATAAAATCTTTCTCTTTTCCATCGGTTTAGGGTCTTTTTCTTGCGTTTTTACGGGAAAAACAACCTCTTTTACCTCTTTTACCGATACTCTTTTCACTTGTACGCCCGTCTTTTTCGTCGTTTTGGTTTCAGACATAATTTTCTCCTTCTATTCTAATAAACTACAATGCCACGCATAAGACCTTTCGATCTTATGCGCGACAGGTTCAAGTTTACAATCTTGTGCCCTTTTGGATGAAGAACGGCAACGTACTGCATCCGCTGAGCGTTTTGGTATCGCTTACAACAACGTTTTTATCCGTAATAACGCAGTTAAGCGAAGTATTTGCACCGATAATGTTATCCTGCATGATAACCGAATTGCGCACAACCGCGCCCTTTTCTACCTTTACCCCACGGAAAAGAATAGAGTTTTCCACAACGCCTTCAATGACGCATCCGTCAGAAATCAACGAGTTTTTAACCACTGCGTTTGCTCCGTATTTAGAAGGCGCGCTATCGCGAACCTTAGTGTAGATATCGCGATCGCCGAAAAGTTCGTCGCGCACTTCTTTTTTCAAGAGCTCCATGCTGTGCTTATAGTATGCCGACATAGAATCGATACCCGCATAGTACCCTTTGAAGTCATAACGGAAAATCTTTAAGCTGTTAAGCTGCTTGATAAGTACGTCGCTTTCAAAGCTGGTAAATCCGTGCGTTACGGAATCTTCAACGATATTGAGCAAGAACTGACGGTTGATAATCATCATATTGATGAAAATATCCGCTTTCGTGCCGTCCGCTACGTGCGGGGAATGTTTAATATCGGTAACCCGCCCCGTCTCATCTGCGTCAACGAGCATGAAATCCGAGCGATTGCCTACTTTACCGTAATGCGTTACAAGCGTAATATCTGCATTCTTGCTTTCGTGGTAATCCAAAATATCGGAAATATCAAACTTTGCAACCCCGTCGCAATCGGTCAATACAACGTATTTTTCCGAACGGCGACCTAAAAATCCCGTAAGACTGCCAAGCGCTTCCAAACGAGTCGTGTAAAGCTTATCATGCTTTTCGGAGAAAGGCGGCAGAAGGATAAGCCCCCCGTCCTTTCTCGCAAGATCCCATTCCTTGCCGCTGCCGATATGATCGATCAACGAACGGTAGTTATTGCTCGTCATAAGCCCTACCGTTGTGATTTGCGAGTTCACCATATTGGAAAGCGCAAAGTCAACCAAACGGTATCTCCCGCCGAAGGGAATGGACGCCATCGTTCTTCTGCGAACGAGCTCGGGTACGTTTTCTTCATGTAAATTCGCAAAAATAATGCCAAGTGCCGTTTTAGCCATCTTTCAATCCCTCCTTATGCAAGAATATCTTTTTCGTGCTTTTGACCTTCGCTGACCGTAACGCCGTCTGCTACGGTGATATCTCTGCCAAGCACTACTATTTCCGCATTCGGATCTTTTTCGACACCGATTACAGCTTTTTTGCCGATTGTTACGTTTTCATCGATAATGGAATAGGAAACGGACGATCCCGCGCCAATCACGCTGTTTGCAAGCACGACCGCGTCTTTCACCACCGCGCCTTCTTCCACAATAACGTTGCTTCCGAGAATGGAATTTTCCACTGTACCGTAAATTTCACAGCCAAGCGCAACCATAGAGTTTTTCACAACGCCGTTTTCGCCGATATGTTCAGGGGGGGCAAGCGGGTTTCTCGAATGGATTTTCCACGTCTTATCCCCAACGTCAAATTCGGGTTCTTCCCCAAGCAAGTCCATATTCGCCTGCCAAAGAGAAGCTACCGTACCTACGTCCTTCCAGTACCCTTCAAACTCGTAGGAGAACATCTTTTCTCCCGCATTGAGCATTGCAGGCAATACGTCTTTACCGAAGTCCTTAGAAGAGTTCGGGTTCGCGTCGTCCGCTTCAAGATATTTAAAGAGCTTATCCGCTTTGAAAATATAGATACCCATAGACGCCAGCGTGCTCTTCGGTGCTTTGGGTTTTTCTTCAAATTGATAAATAGAACCGTCGGGGTTTGTGTTGAGAATACCAAATCTCGAAGCTTCGCTTAAAGGCACGTTAATCGCCGCGATCGTACAGTCCGCTCCCGTCTTTTTATGCGCGTTGAGCATTGCCGCATAATCCATTTTATAGATATGGTCGCCCGAAAGAATAAGCACGTATTCGGGATTGTACATCTTCATGAAATGCAAGTTTTGGAAGATTGCATTTGCCGTGCCCTCATACCACGAAGAGCGGGTTTTTGCCTGATACGGCGAAAGAATATGCACGCCCCCGAACGCGCGGTCGAGATCCCACGGCTGACCGTTTCCGATGTATTCGTTTAAGATCAGCGGTTGGTATTGCGTGAGTACGCCGACCGTGTCGATGCCCGAATT
>JAZQLT010000139.1:0-3870 GCA_045542815.1 Candidatus Scatosoma sp.
TGCGGTTCGCCGTCGTCCGAAAAACGCTGTAAGTTCCCCGTTTTATCAGCGATAAAGGCATAGCAAACATGCGTGGCAAGCGAATGCTTTGCACGAATGCCCGCCACGAACGCACGCGCTTCTTCTTCGCTTTCCACGTGCGTACTGTACGTGATAAAGCGGGATTTTTCTATGATTTTTTCACTCTCGTGCGGAGCGTAAACGGTGCGCACCGATTTTTCCATACTTGGCTTCCTTTTCAAAAACGGGCGAAAAAGCTTCGCCCGTTTGCATTATTTTACGATAATTTTTAAATGCACCTTTTTACCCTTGTGCAAAATAAATTCCGCGCTCGGCACAGGCATGTTCGCGTCCGTAACCTTGTTTTCGTCCACGGAAACGCCGCCCTGCTCGATGAGTCTTCTCGCTTCGCCCTTAGATTTGGCAACGCCCGCCGCCACCATCGCGTCCACAACGGTAGCCACGCCCGATACTTCTTTGGTCAAAAGCTCCGCGTCTGCGCCGCCGAACGCCGCTTTGGCTTGGCTCTCGGCAAGCTTGGCTTTCTCTTCGCCGTGCACTTCTTTCGTCAGCTCGTACGCAAGCACTTCCTTCGCGCGGTTGATACGCTCGTCCTTATGCGCGCAAAGCGCTTCAATTTCTTCCAAGGGCAGGAAGGTGAGCAGCTTCATGCACTTTTCCACGTCCTCGTCCGCGATGTTGCGCCAGTACTGATAGAACTCGTAAGGCGTGGTCTTATTTTCGTCCAGCCACACCGCGCCCTTTGCCGTCTTGCCCATCTTTTTGCCGTCCGAAGTCGTCAAAAGCGTGAACGTCATCGCAAAAGCGGGTTTTTGTTCCTTGACGCGGATCAGGTTCGCCCCCGCAAGGATATTGCTCCACTGATCGTCGCCGCCAAGCTCCAACGAGCAACCGTATTCCCTATGCAATACCAAGAAATCGTACGCCTGCATGAGCATGTAGTTAAATTCCAAGAAGGACAGCCCCCGCTCTAAGCGCTGTTTAAAGCATTCCGCGGAAAGCATACGGTTCACGGAGAAATGCGCGCCGATCTCGCGCAGGAAATCGATATAGTTAAGATTGAGCAGCCAGTCGCCGTTATCGACGATGATCGCCGCATTTTCGCCTTCAAAGCTGATAAATTTGGACATTTGCTTTTTAAAGCACTCCACGTTATGGCGAATGGTCTCTTTCGTCATCATAGAGCGCATATCCGTTCTGCCCGAAGGATCGCCGACCATAGCCGTACCGCCGCCGATAAGAATAATAGGCTTATGTCCCGCTTCCTGCATGTGGTGCATCGCGATAAGCTGCATGAAATGCCCCACGTGCAAGGAATCCGCCGTGGGATCGAACCCGATATAGAATGGTACGCTTTCTTTGCCGAGCTTCTCATACAGCTCGTCTTCAAACACCGTCTGCTTGACAAACCCGCGCGCACGAAGCGTATCCATTACGTTTACTGCCATATTTCTCTCTCCTTGTCTTTCGAGAATATAATTATTACTATATAATGTAAACTTTTTTTTACCAAAAGTCAAGCGTTTAACGCGCGTTTTCAAGATTTTCAAAACCCTACCTTGGCAGAGAAAACTTGACAAAACCTGTCAAGTATGCTATACTGACCAAACTATGAAATATGCCATACTCCTTTCCATATTATCCGATCTTTTGGAAAAACGCCGTCTTACGGCAGCATACTTTGCGGAAAAATACGACGTCTCCCCGCGCACGGTCTATCGCTACGTGGAGATTTTGTCTTCCGCGCTCCCCGTACAGATTAAACGCGGCCGCGGCGGCGGCATTTGCCTTTCCGACGCCTATACGCTCCCCGTCAATTTCATGACCGCCGAAGAATACGAAACGGCAATCGAAGCCCTTTCTATCGCCTATTCCCAGCATCTGGACGAGCGTTTTTTAATCGCCAAACGCAAGCTCTCCGCGCAGATCAAAGCGGAAACCCGCACCCCCGCCCTTTCCGGCTCGGCACAAAACGTGTTCGTGTGTAACGAGCTATCCTTCCGCCAACAGGAAAAAGCCCAGCGCATGGAAGAGTGCATTCGCGACCGTCTGGTAACCGAAGTGGAATACCTGAATGAAACAGGCGAAAAAATTAAGGACAAAATCGAACCCCACGCACTCGTTTTTCGTGAAAACGCGGGGTACGTGTACGCGTTTAGTTATAAAAACCGCGATTTTACCTTCCTGCCCTTGGGCAGTATTTTATTCCTTCTAAGGCTCAACGAACGCTTTAGAAAACGCCCCTTTTCCCAAACCGAGCTCCTGCCCCACCCCAACGAAGAAGACGAAGTGCAGGCACGCTTGGAAATCGCGCCCCACGCGGTTGCGAGCGCGCGGGAACGCTTCGGCGCAGAAGCTCTGTACCAAAAGAACGGAAACTGGTACGCCGAACTTTCCCTTTCCCGCGAAGATACCGCCGTGCAGGTGTTGCTATCGCTCGGCGCAGGCGTACGGGTGCTCTCTCCCCCTTCTCTGCGGGAAAAGCTCCGCGCTGCCGCTGAAGAAATCGTGAAAAATCATTCCGTATAGCTTATCCCCCCGCGCAAAGCCTTGCGCGGGGATTTTTCACCTCATCCGTCGCTACGCGACACCTTCCCCTCAAGGGGAAGGCAAGATACGGAAAAGCAAGCCCCCCTTGGCTTCTCCTTGAGACGAAGGCAAGAAGCGGCAAATCAAGCCCCCCTTGGCTTCTCCTTGAGGCGATTCCCCTACTAGGGGAAATGTCCGCAGGACAAAAGGGTTTGCGTCTCCGCTGAAGGAAAAGCTGGCGAGGTACGAGCCTGATGAGGTGTAACAAAAATCCTCATTTTCACATGTCATTCTGAACGAAGTGAAGAATCCCCCCCTTTTTTCTCTCTCACGGGCTTCTTCGCGCGCCAAGCGCACTCAGAATGACAAAAATCCCACCTTTTTTTCAATTTTTTTCCGCGTTTCCCTTGCATTCCCTGTAGAAAAGTGCTAAAATGAAATTGCGACTCCAATTAAATACTTTCACGAAAACGTATACTTTTTAGGTAAAGTGTACCCTTTTTCGCATTCAAAAAAAACTTTTTCGTGAAGGTTGTTTTTTAAATTGGTGTCGCAGCTATGCGATAAAGGCACTTTGCGGTGTCGATTATCGTATGGTAATCGGCACTTTTTATTATGTAACGGAGGTTTTTTATGAAAAAGAAAAAGTGGTTGATAGGTTTCCTTTCCCTTGCGCTCGCCTTCACGGGCGCAGCTACGCTGTCTGCTTGCGACGACGAGCAAACAAGCACCCCCGCAAACAGCTCTTCCTACGAGATGAGTAGCGAAGACGAAAGCTCTATTGCGGAAGATAGTTCCAGTGAAGACAGTTCGAGTGAAGAAGATAACTCTAACACGGATGATAGCTCCAGCACGGAAGATGGCTCCAGTGAAGAAGATAGTTCTAGCACGGAAGACAACTCCAGTGAAGAAGATAGTTCTAGCACGGAAGACAACTCCAGTGAAGAAGATAGTTCTAACGCGGATGATAGCTCCAGCACGGACGATAGCTCCAGTGAAGAAGATAATCCTATCGAAGACGAGCAACCTATTTTTACCAAGGGGCTTGTCTTTGAAAAGATAGAAGACAAGGAAGAATATGCGGTGGTCGGAATAGACACAGCAACGGTTACGAATATCGTTATTCCCGCTACCTACGAAGGCTTGCCTGTTGCTTCTATCGGTGATGATGCGTTCTATGATTGCTACCGCTTAACAAGCGTTACCATTCCCGACAGTGTTACTTCTATCGGTAGTAATGCGTTCTATAATTGCACCCGCTTAGCGAGCGTTACCATTCCCGACAGTGTTACTTCTATCGGTAGTAATGCGTTCTATGAT
>JAZQLT010000140.1:0-6442 GCA_045542815.1 Candidatus Scatosoma sp.
CCGTTTGTACAATTATCTCATCAACGGAATTAACGAGGGCGTTGTGGAAATAGACGGGCAAACCGTGGATTTCGATTTCACTTTCGTGCTCAAACGTATTTGCGAGCCTATGATGTGGATCATCTGCGCTATGATTATCGGCAGATTTTTATGGAGAATTTGCTTCTTCGGCGCGGGGATTAGAATTGAAACCGATTTGCGCCTTAGAATGTTCGATCACTGCAAAAACCTTTCTCAGCAGTACTATCAAGTGAATAAGGTCGGCAATCTTATGTCCCTGTTCACCAACGATATCGATACCGTACAGGAATGCTTGGGCTGGGGCACGATGATGCTTGCGGACGCGCTCTTTTTGGGCGGTATGGCACTTTTAAAAATGTGGCAAATGCACGGCTTTTTGACCCTGTTCGCACTCATTCCCATGGTGCTTTTGCTAATCGTTTCCCTGATCGTCGGGAAATATATGACCATGAAATGGGACGTACGCCAGCAGGCATATTCCGATCTCTCCGACTTCTCGCAGGAAAGCTTTTCGGGGATCGCCGTCATCAAGGCGTTCGTTAAGGAAGGCAAGGAGCTTTGGGCTTTTAAAAAGCTCAACGATCAAAACGAAACGGCGAATATCGATTATACCAAAATTTCTTCTCTGTTCCGTATCTTCGTTACCCTGTTCGTAGAATCGGTCATCTGTATTATTTTGGGCTACGGCGGATATCTTGTGTATCAGGACACCTTCAACGCCGGTCAGCTCATGGAATTTATCGGGTATTTCAACTCCATCGTTTGGCCCGTTATGGCAGTCTCCGAACTGATCGAAATGACTTCCCGCGGCACCGCGTCCTTGCACCGCATCGGCGAGCTTTTGGAAGCCAAGCAGGACGTATTCGACAAGGAAGGCGCAAAGGATATCGAAAGCGTTTCGGGCAAGATCGAATTCCGCAATCTCTCCTTCCGCCACTTCACGGGCGAATTTAACGCGCTTGAAGACGTTTCCTTTACCATCGAAGCGGGCGAAAACGTCGGCTTGATCGGGAAGACGGGTTCGGGGAAAACCACGCTGGTGGATCTCATTATGCGCAACTACAACGTAGCGGACGGAAGTCTGTTCGTGGACGGGCAGGACGTGAACGGGATCACTATCTCTTCCCTGCGCCGACATATCGCCTACGTACCGCAGGACAACTTCCTGTTCAGCGATACGATTACGAACAATATCGCGTTCGCAACCGACGACAAGGATCCCCTTGCCGTTCAGCGCGCCGCAGAGCTTGCGGCTGTGAGCGGGAACATCGAAGACTTTGCCGATAAATACGAAACGGTACTCGGCGAACGCGGGGTAACCGTCTCGGGCGGGCAGAAGCAGCGTATCTCTATCGCGCGTGCGCTTATGGTAGATGCGCCCATACTCATTTTGGACGACTCTCTTTCCGCCGTAGATACCAAGACGGAACGCACGCTGTTACAGAATTTGAGAGCGGAACGCTCCGGCAAGACCACGATTTTGATCGCACACCGTATCTCCACTATCGAACAGATGGATAAAGTCGTGTATATTGAAGACGGAAGAGTGGCTGCCGTAGGCACGCATCAGGAATTGCTCGATACCTGTCCCGCCTATGCTACCATGGCACAGTTACAGAAATTAGAAGCGGAGAAAGATTGATATGACGTTTTTTGAAAAGTATTATCCGATCATTATCATGGGCGCAATCTTAGGAGCGATGGCGCTGATCTTCGCGCTCGCGTACGCGCTCATAAAGAATAAAAAAGAAAGCATCGGTTTTGAAAGAAATATCTCCGACAAGGAAATCATCAAGCGCTTACTCGCGTACGCCAAGCCTTACTGGAAAGGATTTGCATTCGTGCTCCTTCTTATGCTCTTTTCCATTTCCTACGATATCCTTTCCCCTTTGCTCATCGGTAAGATACAAGGTATGATCAAGGCGGAGTTCGAGCTGCATAACCTCTTCCTTATGATTGCGCTGTACGCAAGCATTCTTATCGTTACCCTCGTCTGCTCGTATGCACAGGCGATCGTTTTGCAGAAAATCGGGCAGAAGATTATCTCCAATATCCGTATGGACTTGTTCGAGCACATCGAAACGCTTTCCCACGATCAGCTTAACCATATCCCCGTTGGAAAGCTCGTTACCCGCGTTACCAACGACACCAACGGCGTTTCCATGATGTTCACGAATATCATCGTGAACCTGATTAAAAACTGTTTCGTGGTCGTCGGCGTGCTCGTGGCTATGCTGTGCTTGAATTACGTGCTCACGCTCATGGTGCTCTGCTTCGTCCCCTTCGTGGTATTCTTCACCGTCATCTTCCGTAAGTTCTCGCGCAGAGCTTACCGCCGCGTCAAGGACAACACCACGGATATCAACACCTTCCTTTCCGAAAACCTTTCGGGAATTAAGATTACGCAGTTTTTTAACCGCGAAGAGAAAAAGCTCGGTGAGTTTAAGGAAAAAAACACCAAGCTTGGCAAATCCAAATACCAGCAAATTTTCGTATTCGGTATCTTCCGCCCCATGGTGTATATGCTGTATATCGTGTCCGTACTTTGCCTGTTCTTCCTTGGTGCGAAAGGCGCTTTGGACGGTAAAGAAATTCTCGGACAAACGATCACCAGCGAAGTCATCGTTTCTTTCTATATGTATATATCCAAGTTCTTCAACCCCATTCAAAGCCTTGCAGAACAGTTTAACTGGCTGCAATCGGCGTTTGCTTCGGCGGAAAAGATCTTCACGATTATGGATATGACCCCCACCGTCGTGGACAGCGAAGACGCAATCGAGCTGGACGGCGTGGAAGGCAAAATCGAGTTCAAAAACGTGTGGTTTGCCTACGAAGACGAAGACTGGGTATTAAAGGACGTATCCTTTACTGTGGAAGCCAAGCAAACGGTGGCGTTCGTCGGCTCTACGGGTTCGGGTAAGACCACGATTTTGTCGCTTATCTGCCGTAACTACGATATTCAAAAGGGACAAATCCTAATCGACGGGATTGATATCAAGAAGATTAAAATTTCTTCCCTGCGTAAGCATTTCGGACAAATGTTGCAGGACGTATTCCTGTTCTCGGGTACGGTACGCGATAACATTCTGCTCCGTGAAGAGAATATCAGCGACGAAGAGGTTTGGAAAGCCTGCGAATACGTCAATGCGGACTCCTTTATCTCCAAGCTCGGCGAAGGCTTGGATTACGAAATCTTGGAACGCGGAAACAACTTCTCCGCAGGGCAACGGCAGCTCCTTTCCTTTGCGCGAACGATCGTGCATAAGCCCGCCGTTATGATTTTAGACGAAGCTACGGCGAATATCGACACGGAAACCGAGCTTCTTATCCAAAACTCCTTGGAAAAGATGATGAATATCGGCACGATGCTCATCGTTGCGCACCGTCTTTCCACCGTACAGCACGCGGATAACATTATCGTGCTTTCTCACGGTAAAATCATCGAACAGGGCAACCATTTCGAGCTTTTAAAGCAAAAAGGCAAATATTATAATCTGTACACCTTACAGCACCAAAAAGAAACGCTTTTGAAAGGAAATATGCAGCCCGCGGTTTAAGCGCTAAACGATAAAAACAGGACCGACTTTACGAAGTCAGTCCTGTTTTTTATTTTTTCAAATATCGGAAAACCTTATACAGCGGATAAAACAAGCATCCAACGGTAACCGCCGCGCAGAGCACTTGCGGGATCATAAAGGCCAGCGAAGCTTTGAAATACAGCCTTGTTCCCGCCCGTGTATAACCCAGCCACAGCGGGGTTATGAGATTGTCGAGCAAGGTAAAACAAACGGTGCAAAGGCAAGCTATCAAAACGATTAGCCATAGATATTTTAAGGGCTGTTTCATGCGTTTCCCCAGTACTCCAAATAAGCTCGCCAAAAGAGTATAGTAAATGAGATACACAATCAAAACGGTAGGCATAAACCCAAAAACGAGTTGTCTAAGCAACGAAAACGCCGTCGCGGCGGCAACGCCCCGAATTACCCCGAAAACGAACGCATACGCCACGAAAAGCACCGTAACAAGCTCCACCCCCGGCACAGCCGCAAACGCGAGCTGGACGGCAATCAAGAGCGCGGTAAACACCGCGATATACGCGCTCTCCCTTGCGGAACGAACGGCTCTTTTTTTATGCAGTTGTTTCTTTTCTTCCCTATTTTCCATGGTTAAAAGGCTTGAAAGCTCCAAACGTAATACGCGCCGTCCTTTACGGGCAGAGTATCCGCCCCGACGATTGCACTGCCCATGGCCTGTCCGTTATACTCCACCGTGCCCCACGCGCTGTTTGACAGCTCCGTATCGGAAGTATAGAGCATCCAGCACGCGGAAAAATCGTTAGGGTTTGCCTTTCCGTTGAGCTCCGTGAGCATACCGCCCGAAAGGGTAAAAGAAAGCTCCCCTTGTTCTTTCAGCGCATTCATGACGCCCGTCAAAGTAGTTTCCCCTTCCGTTTTTTCGACTTTAATCACGACCATGGTATCGCTCTTTTCGACAATAACGGCTTTTGCCTTGCCCGTATGTTCACAAGCGCATAAAAGCAGAAAAGCAAGGATAAGCGTCAAAAAAGCATACAGTTTTCGTTTCATTACAGTCCTCCGAATATAAAAAATTCCGTTTGCCGAACGGCAACGGAAAAGTACGCAAAGAAAACCGTCTTTCATACGGTTTCAAACGCCCTTCCGCTTCCCCTCGGAAATCGTCTGTCTAAAGCGCAGGCAGGTCTCCCGACTTACAATACCTTTGATCCTTATCAGCGATTGCTCTTCCCGAAAATTCAGTGAGCAAGCGCAGGTATTCTTACGGTTGCGGGGGCAGTGGAGCAATTTGAAGTCTCAATTTCTCTCTTCCCTATTAAACACCTTTCGCAAAAGGCGTACCGTACGCTCGTATTTAATTTAATTATATTATAAACGATTTGCATAAAAAATGCAATGGAATCGTTATAATTCTTTTATCGAAAAATTGCAAAATTATAAAATACGGCGCACCCAAATGGGTATGCCGTATTTTTGGTTGAGCACTTTGTACCTATCTTTAAGTGATTATGCTTCTTTCTCCTTCCCAAACACAATTAAAATAGACCCGTCATTTTCCTTTTGCGCATAACCGCTCACGTGATAACAAATGCCATTTTCATCTTCATATCCTTGTTCGTCAACGGGACGAATATCCGGCACCCCGATACGCTCTTCACTATTCAAACAATATCCCGCATATTTGTACGTTACATATAAATGGCATATATCAATTTTATCTACGCCTTTTCCACAAAGGCGCTTTGTGAAATTTTTAACCGTGTTTCCCTTTGTACCGCAATAAATTTCAGCTCTTCGCCAAGTAATTTCTTCATCGAACCGTAATCGAATAAATCCGTTCCGCACTTCTCTTCCGTAGCAACTTGAGTTCCATTCTAACTGCTCTTTAAAATTGATTTGCATATCTTCTATTTCATCTTGAAAAATCTCGATACCGTCGCAATTTTCAAAATCCAAATCAATCTTTTCAACAACTTGTTTGGTTACGTTGGGAGCCATTGCGGTGTGATAGTTCCGATTGAAAGAGCCATACGTCTTATTTTCTTGAAATGCTAAAACCAACTCATCCCTATCTTTATATGCCATAACATCGCCATAGATAGCATTGTGCCAAAAGTTTTTATCAAATAAGCGAACGTAATATATGCCGCCTTCATTGACACAACGCTCTTCGAGATAATTCTTCCTATTTTTCAAATACTCTTTTCTGTTATATAGCAAGCTACTATCATAATGGGGTGCATTCTTTCTCAGTTTACACTTAATAAAGCCACTTTTTACAACAGGACAAAAGCCTTTTTCGCCCGCAATCAGCGTGTCGTACAATTGCAGATCAATATCTACAATTTCCCCTTTTGCCAACTCAAAAAAATCGCCGTTTCTGAAAAATATTTGCGCCTGCTCAATTTCTTCTTTTCTAAACTCTTTCTTTGGATATACATATTCGTAACTCATACCACTTTCCTCCTTGTATAAAAAAAGACGAATCATACTTGCCGATTCAAAAAAGACCTGCTTTGATTTAGGCAACGGGACTTGCGCCTTTAGCGGCACGCCCCGCTCGGCAATTATCAATTACCGACTTTGCCGTCAAGCTATCCGTTACCCAAGTTTCATAAGGCAAAGCGTTTTGCTCCCGCAAAACGGCTCCCACCCTCAAGTCCCGTTGCAGGGACGAGAAATCAAAAAATAGCAGAGACCCTATAGGTTCTCTGCTATTTTTGGTTGAGGCAACGGGACTTGAACCCACGACCTCTTGGTCCCTAACCAAGCGCGCTACCAAACTGCGCTATGCCTCAATATCTTTATGCTATATCGCGATTTCTTTCGCTCAACAGCATAAATCATTATACACGCATCCTTTCGATTAGTCAAGCGTTTTTTCA